>JBIPLL010000609.1:0-4729 GCA_044368425.1 Beijerinckiaceae bacterium | reverse complement strand
CATCTACATCAGCGACGAATATCGACTGGTAGTAGATGAACTACGTACCACTACACTTACATACTCACTTTTCATTGTTCGACGGTATTGGGTTGCCGTCTGAATATGTAGATCGTGCTACAAAATTGGGTATGCCTGCAATTGCGATTACAGACCATGGCTCCCTTTCTGGCCACAGAGAAATGTATCGTGTTGCCAAAGCAAGTGGTATCAAACCTATTCTTGGCATAGAAGGTTATATGTGTGAGGATCGCTTTGACCAAAGAGACAAAGCAGATCGTACTACTCCATTAGATATGGTTTATAACCATATAATTCTTCTAGCCAAGAATAAGGTTGGTTTAGAAAATCTAAATAAGTTAAATGAGATCGCATGGACAGAGGGATACTACAAAAAACCACGCATCGATTTTGAAGTTCTTGCAAAATACAAAGAAGGAATTATTGTTTCCTCTGCATGTCCTAGCGGAATTATCGCTAAGTCAATTGAACTTGGTGAACTTGGCATGGCAAAGAAATATATTAAATGGTTCAAAGAACAGTTTGGTGATGACTATTACCTTGAAGTAATGCCACACAATGATGAGTCAATCAATAGAAACATTTTATTGTTAGCAGATGAATTTAAGGTTAAGCCAATCGTTACTCCAGACTGTCATCACGTAGATCCATCGCAGAAAGAAATTCAAGAACTAAAACTTATCTTGAATACATACTCTAATAAGATTCAGAAAGATGCTACATACGAGAAGTCTAAAAAGCAAGGGGACTTAATGAAGCGTCTTGATTACCTATATGGTGCAGACAGACAAATGTCATTTAATAAGTTTGATATTCATTTATTATCTTATGAAGAGATTCAGGCTGCCATGGAGAAGCAGGCAATCTGGAGAACTGACATTTATGAAAATACAATCGACCTTGCTAACAAAATTGAAGATTATGATATTCAGGATAACCTGAACCTTCTTCCAGTTCAGTATAAAAATCCAGACAAGCAATTAAAAGAATTGGCTATGGCTGGTTTGGCAGAAAAAGGTCTTGACACAAACCAAGAATATCTTGATAGACTTGAAGAAGAGTTAACTGTAATTCAAGATAAAAAGTTTGGTCCATACTTCCTTGTTGTTCAAAGCATGATCTCTTGGGCAAAGAAGGAAAAGATTATGGTTGGGCCAGGTCGTGGATCATCTGCTGGTTCTTTACTTTGTTATGCACTGGGCATCACTGACATCGATCCATTAAAGCATGGACTACTATTCTTCCGATTTATTAATCCAGAGCGTAATGACTTTCCTGATATTGATACAGATATTCAAGATACTCGTCGTGACGAAGTAAAAGATTATCTTGTTAGGCAGTATAAGCATGTTGCATCTATCGCAACATTTTTAGAATTTAAAGATAAAGGTGTTGTACGAGATGTTGCTCGTGCATTGAATATTCCATTAGTAGATGTTAATAAAGTTTTGAAGTTGGTAGATACTTGGGATGAGTACTGCACATCAAAAACTACTGCATGGTTTAGAGAGAAATATCCAGAGGTGGAGCAATATGGAGAACAACTTCGTGGTCGCATTAGAGGTACTGGCATACACGCTGCTGGTGTTGTCACTAGCAAAAATCCTATTTTTAGGTACGCACCGATGGAGACACGTAATTCTCCTGGTTCCGATGAGCGTATTCCTGTTGTGGCAGTTGATATGGAAGAGGCTGAAAAAATTGGTCTTATCAAGATCGACGCACTTGGACTTAAGACCTTAAGTGTTATTAATGACACAGTAAATATAATTAAGGAAAGAGAAGGAGTTGACATAGACTTATTGAATATAGATATGTCAGATCCAAAGGTTTATGAGATGCTTTCACAAGGATACACAAAGGGAATCTTTCAGTGTGAAGCAACGCCATATACAAACCTACTTGTTAAAATGGGTGTCAAAAATCTAGAAGAGTTATCTGCCTCAAACGCTTTGGTTCGTCCAGGTGCTATGAATACTATTGGCAAGGACTATATCGAAAGAAAGCACGGCAGACAGGCAGTAAATTATTTACACCAAACTATGAAGCAGTTCACAGAAGAAACATATGGGTGTATCCTATACCAAGAGCAGGTCATGCAGGCTTGCGTTCAACTTGGAGGGATGTCATGGTCTGAAGCGGACAAGGTTCGTAAGATCATTGGTAAAAAGAAAGATGCTAGAGAATTTGATGTGTTTCGTGATCGTTTCGTTGACGGTGCTAGTAAGTTTATTAGTCCTAATCAGGCTCGTGATCTATGGCATGACTTTGAGGCGCATGCGGGTTATTCGTTCAACAAGTCTCATGCGGTTGCTTACTCTACGCTCTCGTATTGGACGGCATGGCTAAAGTATTATTATCCACTAGAGTTTATGTACTCATTATTAAAAAATGAAAAGGACAAAGATGCGAGAACTGAATATCTTATTGAAGCGAAAAGAATGGGTATTAGCATTAAATTACCTCACATTAACGATTCGGATATTGATTTTAAAATTGAGGGTAAGGGTATTAGGTTTGGACTCTCGGCGATCAAGTTTATCTCTGATAAGATTGCAGAACGATATATATCGGCACGACCTTTTAAGTCTTTCGAGGAAGTTAAAACCTTTACATTTACGAAAGGTAATGGAGTCAACAGCAGAGCACTTGAAGCGTTAAGGCTGATTGGAGCAGCAACATTCCCTGATAATCCAAGAAATGATGATGAGTTACGAGAACACCTTTATGAATATTTGGGGTTGCCAGAATTTACACAAACAGTTCCATCACACTATCATGCATTTATAAATTCAGTAGAAGACTTTGAGGAAAAGGGTTCTTTCATTCTTATGGGAATGGTTAAGGGTATTAAGCGTGGTAAAGGGTGGTCTCGTGTTGAGATATTGGATAAGACTGGAAGCATAGGAGTATTTGATGAAGAACAAACTACAATTGAGGCTGGACGAAGTTATATTGCACTCTGTACTGATAACAGAATTGTTAGTGCTGTTCCTGTGGACGAACTAAAGGGATCTGATGCAGCGCTGATTAAGTTTTTAAATTATCGAATGCTTCCATATAAAGATGATGAGTTATTTGTTGTATCGTTTAAACCAAGAATAACAAAGGCAGGTAAAAAAATGGCGTCTCTTACTCTAGCAGATACTTCCAGAGAGTTGCATTCTGTGACAGTATTCCCTACAGCATTTGCTAAGGCATACATGAAAATAGAAGAAGGCCACGCATACAAGTTTGAATTTGGCAAAACCAAAGATGGTACCGTAATATTGGAGGATGTAAATGTCGGTTAGCATTGAAGATGTATTAGCACAGTTAAACCCTAAGTTAAGAAAGAGCATATTGGTAGGAGATGAAGTCCCTAAGACTGAATATGCAGCAACACCTAGTCACGGGCTTAATCGTGCCCTCAATGGCGGACTTCCATATGGAAGACAGGTATTGATATGGGGATCAAAGTCATCTGCTAAATCATCCTTATGCTTACAGACAATTGCATTAGCGCAACAAGAAGGAAAGGTCTGTGCATGGATTGATGCCGAAATGTCCTATGATAAAGCGTGGGCAGAGAAGTTAGGTGTAGACACATCAAAACTAATTGTTTCTCAGGCAAGAACAATTAATGAAATGGTTGATGTCGGTGTAAATCTAATGGAGGCTGGAGTAGATTTAATTGTTGTAGATTCAATTACGTCTCTTCTACCTGCTATTTATTTTGAAAAAGATTCTGACGAACTAAAGCAATTAGAAAACACAAAACAAATTGGTGCCGAGTCTCGTGACTTTAGTAATGCATGGAAGATGATTAACTACGCTAACAACAAGGTCAAGCCAACACTGTTTATATTAATTAGTCAATCACGAAATAATATTAATGCAATGTATACAAGCCAACAGCCAACTGGTGGACAGGCTACTAAGTTTTATTCCTCTACTGTTGTTAAACTATTTTCATCAGAATCAGATAACCAAGCATTGAAGGGAAAGATTTATGTTGGTGACAAGGCTATTGAAGAAAAGGTTGGTAGAAAAGTTAGATGGGAACTCCAGTTTTCAAAAACTAGTGCTGCTTTCCAGTCTGGTGAGTATGATTTCTATTTTAGAGGCGATAATTTGGGCATTGACTCTATCGCTGATCTTGTTGATACTGCTGAATCTTTGGGTATAGTTGAAAGAACTGGAGCATGGTATGTTCTTCCAGATGGGTCAAAAGTTCAAGGTAGAGATGGATTTGTTAACAGAGTAAGAGAGGATCTTGATCTACAAGAAATGATTAAGGCTAAGATCAGTGGATAAGTACATGATAGTTGAAGGAAAATTTCCTTGCAAAACTTGTAAAAAAGAAGTAAAGACTATCAGAGTATATACCTCAACTGGTATGGCATCTTGGATGTGCTCTGAAAAACATTTATCAGAGGTACATTTATTTAAAGTTGGATATAAGAAAGTAAAAAGAGATGAGTGAGAGAGGCGAGAGTAAAAGAATAGGTGCCAAGCAGCACAAAAATTCTGGTAGAAATACCAAGAAAGGCGATGCTACTTGGGAAAATTTTACTGTAGATTTTAAAGAGAACTCAAAATCTTTTACATTAAACCAGGATGTGTGGGCTAAGGCAGTCACAGATGCTATACGAAATGGCAACGACCCAGCAATTGTGGTGGTACTTGGCGAGGGTAACAAGAAGGTAAGACTTGCTATAATAGAGTT
>JBIPLL010000277.1:0-4732 GCA_044368425.1 Beijerinckiaceae bacterium | reverse complement strand
CGCCGAACCAGACATTGTCCAGGAAGGGGCCGTCCAGAAACCGGCAGCAATCGTCCGACAGGCGCCCGTGCAGCCACAGCGACAGGGCAACGCCGTCGGCGAAGACGGCATCGACCTCGCCATTGCGCAGGGCCGTCAGCCCGGGGCCAAGGGCCGGCACGGACTGGAGTGCCAGCGCAGGGGCGTGGCGGCGCAGATATTCCTCGTGGGCCGTGTTGGCGATCACGGCGACCTTGCGCCCGGACAGGGCAGGGAGGGCCGCACCCGTTGGACCGTCGCGGCGGGTCACAAAGCGGGCTGGAAAGCGGAAATAGGGGTGTCCCACTCCGAAGCGCTCGCGTAACGGCGCCGTCACCGGCACGGCGGCCGCGACGATGTCTCCGCGACCTTCGGCCAGTGCGTCAAGCAGCGTGTCGAAGCGGCGCGCCTGTATGGTGCAGACGATCTCCAGTTCCTCGCAGGCAGCCCGCGCAATCTCCACGGCGAAGCCCGTTGGCGTCCCGTCCGGGCTGGCAAAATGCAGCGGCGGGAATTCGTCGTCTGTGAGCACGCGCACCACGCGCTGGGCCGGAAATGGCGGACGCTCGCGCCGCTCTGCCGGGTTCCAGACGTTCGGGATCCGCACCGCGGCCGCGACAGACGGGGGTGCGGCAGGCGCCACGGGAACCTGCGCGTGGGCCCGGCTTGCCGGCTCGGCTCCCGGCAAGGCGCACGCGAGGGCAAGGCCGGTCAGGGCGTATCGCAGCGGGCGGACGAGCGGCAGCGCACGCATCGCGTGCTTCAAATGGCGCCGGGCCTCAGCTAACGTGACGACGTTTCTCATTCTCTCATTCTTCACCTGAATCCGCTTCCGCTTCCAGCTATTCCCGCCATTTGTTTCAGCCGGATTTTCATGAACGAGCCGGACGATGCATCGTCGCTGGCAATCGGGACAATTGCTCCCCTGCCCATCGAGATCGCCTTCCTTGTCGAGGCTGGTGTGCCGGTCGAAGATCTGCGATTCGTGGCGGACCGCGCCGAAAGCTGGAATGTTCATGCCGATGAGGCCGCAATCGGACTGGAACTGATCGGGGAGGAGGCTTTCTATCGCGCGCTGGCGCGGCACCTGCGATTGCCGTTTCTCCCGGCTCAGGCGCGGCCCTTGCCGCACGCGCCAGGCATGCCCGAGGGGGATATCCTGCTGCTGCCGCTCGATGCCTCGCAGGGTGGCCCGCGGTTTGCGCTGGCGCCACAGGGGGACAGGCTGCGCCAATTGCTCGCCCGGCCGCGCGGCTCGCTCGACGGGGCCGCCATCGCGACACCGCGCCGCCTGCGCGCGCTGGCAAGGCAGGCACGGCGCCCGGCCCTGCGCCATCATCTGTCGCATGCGCTGCCTGATGCATTGCCCCATCTCTCTGCTCGCGACGGGTTCAGTGCCGCGCAGGCAGGCGTGCTTCTGTGCAGTTGGTGTGCGCTGTGCTTTGGCCTCGCTTACGATGCCGGCCGGACGGGCGATATTCTGATGGCGCTGCTGCTGCCGCTGTTCCTCGGGCTCGTGGTGCTGCGGCTGGCGGGGCTTCTCGATACGGCGCCGGTGCGGCTGAAGCCTGGCGGTGCCTTCCAGATCCCGGACGCCGAATTGCCGGTCTATACAGTCGCCGTCGCGCTTTACCGCGAGCGCGATGTGCTGCCGCAGCTCGTGCGGGCGCTGCGTTCCATCGACTATCCGCCGGCCAAGCTCGACATGAAGATCCTGCTGGAAGAGGAGGATACGCAGACGCGTGCCGCCCTGATCGCGGCCGACCTGCCGCCTTTCGTTGATCTGGTGGTGGTGCCCGCCGGCTTTCCGCGCACCAAGCCGCGCGCTCTCAATGCCGCGCTGCTGGAGGCGCGGGGCGAGTTCCTCGTGATCTATGATGCCGAGGACGTTCCCGATCCGCTGCAACTGCGCCATGCGGTTGCACGCTTCCGCCGGCTGTCGCCCGAACATGCCTGCCTGCAGGCCCGGCTCGTCATCGACAACACGGCCGATTCCTGGCTCGCGACCCTGTTCACGATGGAGTATGCGCACCTGTTCGACGTGTTCAATCCGGCTCTTGTCATCAACGGGTTGCCGGTGCCGCTTGGCGGCACGTCCAATCATTTCCGAGTCGATGCCCTTCGGCACGCCATGGGCTGGGACGCCTGGAACGTCACCGAGGATGCCGATCTGGGCTTGCGGCTTGCGCAACTCGGCTATCGGGTCGGCGATCTGCCCTCATCGACGCTGGAGGAGGCTCCGGCCACGCTGCCGGCCTGGATGCGCCAGAGGCGGCGCTGGGTCATGGGCTGGATGCAGACCTGCATGGCCCATGCCCGCCATCCGCTGCGCTCGCTCATGCATATGGGCGCCCCGACCTTCTGCGCTGCCATCGTCCTGTCGCTGGCGCCGGTCCTCGCCATGCTGGGCTATCCATTCTTCTTTCTGGGATCGATCTGGCTGGTGGTCAGCGGAGCCTGGCCGCATCCCGATCAACTGGCGCTGAACGCGCTGGCGTTCACGGTCTTCGCGGCCGGGATCGTCTCGATGATCGTGCCGCCGCTCAAGGCCCTGCGCCTGCGCGGGCTCATGCATCTGGCGCCCTATGTGGTTCTTCTGCCTGTGTATTATGGGCTCGTGTCCGTCGCAGCCTGGTGGGCGCTCGTTGATTTCTTCCGGAAGCCCTTCCACTGGCACAAGACGACGCATGGCCTCGCGCGGACGTCACGCACGGGAGCGCTGACGATCGCCGATCCGGAAAACGCGAGGGATCACAGCAGGGAGAGCCACTCGCGCGCCACCACCTCGGGCGGGCGCTTCAGGTCGAGCGTCTTCACGAAACGGCCGTTGCGGTCCATCAGGTAGACGGCGGCCGTATGATCCATGGTGTAGTCGTTGTCCTTGAGTGGCACCTTGCGGTGATAGGCGCGGTACTGCCTCGCCATCGCGTCGATCTGCTCGCGCGTGCCAGTCAGCGCGACAATGCGCTTGTCGAAATTCGAGATGTAGTCGGCGAGCACCTCGCGGGTGTCGCGCTCGGGATCGATGGTGACGAAAAGCGCGCGCAGGCGCTCGCCGCGTTGACCGGCTGCCTCAAGCACCGCCGACATTTCCGTGAGGGCGGCCGGGCAGATGTCCGGGCAATGGGTGAAACCGAAAAAGACGGTGAAGGGTGCCCCCTTCAACGCCTCGTGCGTGAATGTGCTGCCATCGTGAGCGGTCAGCGCGAAGGGCCCGCCGACCGAACCGCCCGCGCCCTGGCGAGACGCGGGCATGAACAGCAGGAGGGCGGCGATGGCGAGGGCCAGCAGCGTCACGGTGATGACGAGCACTGGCAGGATCCAGCGGCGGCGCATCGGCGGCGGCACGGGATCGCGAGCGGAGGGGGGCGTGGATGCGGTCATTCAGCCAGTCCCGGTCAGAAGCACCAGGCGATGGCCGCCGCAACGATATCGACGAAGACGGCTTCGCCCTGGCGTGCCCAGAGGAAAAGCCCTGCGCCGGTCAGCGCCAGGGCCGCGATGACGCCCGCCACGACGGCCAAGGGAGATAACCGGATCGCGTCCGGATCGTGCTCCGGGGCGTGGGGTTCGTGGGCGGGGGACAAAGCCATGTTCTCTCATATAGCGCGTCGGTTCCGCCTTTGGAATGCTCAAGCTCGGCTGTGGCCGCGACGAGGTGTCCGAGGCGCAGGCGGCATTTCACCGAAAGCCGGTTGATCTTTGCCGCCCTGTAATGGCATCGGAAAGCGCGGCGTGAACCCTGATCCGTGCCGCAAAGCCCGAGGATGCCGACTTGACCGTGACCATCGACGATCTTCGCCTTGCCGCTGACTCCGCCACCGCCTGGCCGTTCGAGGAAGCACGCAAACTCAAGGCGCGTCTTGAGGCCTCCGGCAAGAAAACGGCCGTCTTCGAGACGGGCTATGGACCATCCGGTCTGCCGCATATCGGCACTTTCGGCGAGGTGGCCCGCACGTCGATGGTGCGCAACGCGTTCCGCCTGATCACCGGCGACAGCATACCGACGCGGCTTGTCGCCTTTTCCGACGACATGGACGGGCTGCGCAAGGTGCCAGACAATGTGCCGAACAAGGAGCTACTCGCGGCTCATCTCGGCCAGCCACTCACCCGCGTGCCCGATCCGTTCGGTACGCATGACAGCTTCGGCGCGCACAACAATGCGCGGCTGCGGGCCTTTCTCGATGCGTTCGGCTTCGACTACGAATTCATGTCCGCGACGGAATCCTACCGCTCGGGGCGCTTCGATGCGACGCTTCGCCTTGTCCTCGAGCGCTATGACGAGGTGATGGCGATCATGCTGCCGAGCCTGCGCGAGGAGCGGGCGGCGAGCTATTCGCCCTTCCTGCCGCTGCATCCGCGAACCGGACACGTCCTGCAGGTGCCGATCGAGGCGCGCGACGTTGCGGCCGGCACGATCGTCTGGCGCGATCCCGCGACGGGCGAGCGCTTCGAGACCCCTGTCACGGGCGGACATGCCAAGCTGCAATGGAAGCCCGACTGGGCCATGCGCTGGGTCGCGCTGGGTGTCGACTATGAAATGGCTGGCAAGGACCTGATCGATTCGGTGAAGCTGTCGGGCAATATTGCCCGCGCGCTCGACGCCAATCCGCCCGAGGGCTTCAATTACGAACTTTTTCTCGACGACAAGGGCCAGAAGATCTCGAAGTCCAAGGGCAATGGACTGACCATCGAGGACTGGCTGTCCTATGGA
>JBIPLL010000276.1:0-4734 GCA_044368425.1 Beijerinckiaceae bacterium | reverse complement strand
CGCGAGCTGGGCCTTCCCGTCGAGATCCTGACCATTGCCGAGCGCCCCCCGGCCGGGGGCGTCGGGACATGGGCGCGCCAGCAACGCTACAGGCTGCTGGCGGAACTTGCCGTCGGGCATGGGCTCGCCCGCATCGTCACCGCCCATCATCTCGACGATCAGGCCGAGACGGTGCTGATGCGCATGGCGGCGGGCAGCGGCTTGACCGGGCTCGCCGGGATGGAGCGTGCCACCCGCCTGTTCGGCTGCGAGATCGTGCGGCCCCTGCTCGGGGTGGCGAAGGCGCGACTGGTCGCGACCTGTGCCGTGCGCGGCGTCGTCCCTGCCGACGATCCCGGCAACCGCGACGAGCGGCAGGCAAGGGTGCGCTGGCGCGCGCTTGTGCCAGCCTTGGCCGGCGAGGGCCTGACGCCGGCCCGGCTGGGGCTCATGGCCGCCCGCCTCGCCCGGGCCGATGCGGCGCTCGAGACGATCGCATTACGTCTGGTTGCGCAGGCCGCCTGCGAGCATGGGTCCGGGGCCGCCCTTGCGCTGGCGGCTTTGCGCGATCTTCCTGCCGAGTTGCTGTTGCGGGTTTTGCGCCTGATGATCGGCAGGGTGTCGCCGGCCGGGTCCGATGCCGTCACGCCGGAGGGCCTGCGCCTGCAGCGGCTCGAGGCCCTCGCCCAGCGGCTTGGCACCGCGCTTGCGCAGGGTGGTGCGTTCCATGCGACGATCGCAGGCGTGGCCTTGCGCCGCAGCGGCGAATGGCTCGTTTTTGGCCGCGAAAAGCCGCGCCGGATACCATCTCGTCAAATGTTCTGACACGTCTTCGACATTCGACCGCCCCTTTCCCTTGGCAACGGGGGGGCAGGACCTTAGATTAGATGAAACGGTCGAAGCTCGCGCAGTCCTGCCCGGGCCGGCCATGGACCGAGATCATGAATCCCAATCTCCGCAATTTCGCCCTCTGGGTCGTCATCTTCCTGCTGATCCTCGCACTGGTGACGCTGTTCCAGAATCCGGGGCAACGCGGCGCGGGCAATGACATTGCCTACAGCCAGCTCCTGAACGATGCCGAGGCGGGGCGCGTGACGAGCGTCGTGGTCTCCGGGCAGGAGATCAGCGGCACCTTCTCGGACGGACGGACCTTCACGACCTTCGCGCCCTTCCCCGATTCGAGCCTTGTGCGGACGCTGTCGCAGAAGGGCGTGCAGGTTTCGGCCCGGCCGCCCTCCGACGGTACGCCGTGGTTCCTGGCGCTGCTGCTGAACTCACTGCCGATCCTGCTCTTCGTGGGGGCGTGGGTGTTCCTGTCGCGGCAGATGCAGAATGGCGCTGGCCGGGCGATGGGCTTCGGCAAGTCCAAGGCCAAGCTCCTGACGGAGGCGCATGGGCGCGTCACCTTCGAGGACGTGGCTGGCATCGACGAGGCGAAGGAGGATCTTCAGGAGATCGTCGAGTTCCTGCGCGATCCGCAGAAGTTCCAGCGGCTGGGCGGGCGCATCCCGCGCGGCGTGCTGCTGGTCGGTCCTCCCGGCACCGGCAAGACGCTGACGGCGCGTGCCGTTGCGGGCGAAGCCAATGTGCCCTTCTTCACCATCTCGGGCTCCGACTTCGTCGAGATGTTCGTCGGCGTCGGTGCGAGCCGCGTGCGCGACATGTTCGAGCAGGCGAAGAAGAATGCGCCCTGCATCATCTTCATCGACGAAATCGACGCGGTGGGCCGCCATCGCGGAGCGGGTCTGGGCGGCGGCAATGACGAGCGCGAGCAGACGCTCAACCAGCTGCTCGTCGAGATGGACGGCTTCGAGCCGAATGAAGGGATCATCATCATCGCGGCGACGAACCGCCCCGACGTGCTCGATCCGGCCCTGCTTCGCCCCGGCCGCTTCGACCGGCAGATCGTCGTGCCGAACCCGGACGTGAACGGACGCGAGAAGATCCTGCGTGTTCACGTGCGCAAGGTGCCGCTTGCTCCCGATGTCGACCTGCGCATCATTGCGCGCGGCACGCCGGGCTTCTCGGGCGCCGACCTGATGAACCTCGTCAACGAGGCGGCGCTTCTCGCCGCACGGCGCAACAAGCGCGTCGTCACGATGCTCGAATTCGAGGACGCCAAGGACAAGGTCATGATGGGCGCCGAGCGCAAGTCCATGGCCATGTCCGAGGAAGAGAAGAAGCTCACCGCCTATCACGAAGCCGGCCATGCCATCGTTGGCCTCAACGTGACGGCGGGCATCCCGGTGCACAAGGCCACCATCATCCCGCGCGGTCGCGCGCTGGGCATGGTCAAGTTCCTGCCGGAAGGCGACCGCTACTCGATGAAGTACAAGGAGTTCACCTCGCAGCTTGCGGTTGCCATGGGCGGGCGCGTGGCGGAGGAGATCACCTTCGGCAAGGAGAACATCACCTCGGGTGCGTCGAGCGACATCCAGCAGGCGACCAAGATGGCGCGCGCCATGGTCACGCAGTTCGGTTATTCGGACGAACTGGGCACGGTCGCCTATGGGGACAATCAGGAAGAGGTATTCCTGGGGATGTCGATGGGTCGCCAGCAGACTGTGTCCGAGTCGACGGCCCAGAAGATCGATGCCGAGGTTCGGCGCCTGGTCGACGAGGGTTATCAGACGGCGCGGCGCATCCTCACCGAGAAGAAGGACGACTTTGTCGTTCTCGCAGAGGCGCTGCTCGAATATGAAACGCTCACGGGCGATGAAATTGCCGACCTGATTGCCGGCAAGCGCCCGAATCGCGACAGCGAGCCTCCGTCCTCGACGCGCGGTTCTGTCGTGCCGACGGCCGGGCGCGGTCGCCCGCGCGGGGAGCCCGATACGGGCCTGGAGCCGCAGCCCCAGGCATGACGCATGGCTGAGCATGTTCGGGACGGCCGGCATATGCCGGCCGTTCGCGTTTCTGGCCCCGCGCTTCACTGGGGTGCAACAGACGCTCACATTTTGTGAAGGATACGCCTTCATACTTGTCATTGACGCCAAGGTCCGCATGCGCGAACGGTCGCACCTGCCGGAGCGGAGTTTGCGCCCAGGCTCACGTAACAGACAGGTCGGGACGGTCGTCGATACGGCTGATCCGATCAGGGTGCCGTGATGGCGCTCACGCGAAGGGAACAGGCATGCGCAGGCATTTTGGAACCGACGGCATTCGCGGCCGGGCCAATGTCAAGATCACACCGGAGCTTGCGCTGCGGGTCGGTCAGGCGGCGGGTCTCGCATTCCAGCGCGGCGATCACCGCCATCGCGTCGTGATCGGCAAGGATACGCGCCTGTCGGGCTACATGATCGAGACCGCGATGGTTGCGGGCTTCACGTCGGTCGGAATGGATGTGCTGCTGCTGGGCCCGATGCCGACGCCTGCGGTCGCCATGTTGACGCGCTCGATGCGCGCCGATCTCGGCGTCATGATCTCTGCCTCGCACAATGCCTTCGAGGATAACGGGATCAAGCTGTTCGGGCCCGACGGCTTCAAGCTGTCGGACGAGGTCGAGAGCGAGATCGAGGCGCTGATCGACGGGGATATCGCGATCAAGCTAGCCGGGTCCGACAATCTCGGCCGCGCCAAGCGGATCGAGAGCGTCCATGCCCGCTATATCGAATTCGCCAAGCGCACGCTGCCGCGCCATCTCGATCTCGACGGGCTGCGCATCGTCGTCGATTGTGCGAATGGCGCCGCCTACAAGGTCGCGCCCGAGGCACTCTGGGAACTGGGCGCCGAAGTCATCGCCATCGGCGTCGAGCCTGACGGGTTCAATATCAACCGCGATGTCGGATCGACCGCGCCCGACGCCTTGATCCGCAAGGTGCGCGAGCTGCGGGCCGATATCGGCATCGCGCTCGACGGCGATGCCGACCGCGTGCTGATCATCGACGAGAAGGGTCAGCCTGTCGACGGCGACCAGCTCATGGCGGTCGTCGCCTCGAGCTGGCAGACCGACGGGCGCCTGACGCAACCTGGCGTGGTCGCGACGATCATGTCCAATCTCGGGCTCGAGCGCTATCTCTCGGGCCGGGGGCTGTCGCTGGCGCGCACGGCTGTCGGCGACCGCTATGTCCTCGAATATATGCGCGAGCACGGCTACAATCTCGGCGGCGAGCAGTCCGGCCATATCATCCTGTCCGATTACTCGACGACGGGAGACGGTCTGATTGCCGCGCTGCAATTGCTGGCTGTCGTCAAGCGCAGCGGCCGCACCGTCAGCGAAGTCTGCCATTGCTTCGACCCGCTGCCGCAGATCCTCAAGAATGTGCGCTACCAGCAAGGCCAGCCGCTCGCCGACGACAAGGTCGTGACCGTCATCGAGGCGGCGCGCCAGAGGCTCGGCAATCATGGACGCCTTGTCATCCGCCCATCCGGCACGGAGCCGGTGATCCGCGTGATGGGCGAGGGCGACGACCGCGACCTCGTCGAGCGGATCGTCGATGACGTCGTCGACGTTCTGACGCGCACGGCGGCCTGAGCGGGGCCAGCAGGGACAATCCGTTTGCCCGACCGGCGCGTCAGGAACGCGCAGGGTCATCCCGCATGCCCCTGATTGTCCATGCCAGCGTGAGCCGGCGCCTGCAGTCATCGCCAACGCTCACGAAAAGTTAGGGTAAAGCGTTAGGGTTAAGTCTGCTTTAACCCCTGCCATGGATACTTCACTCGATGCAGCAGGCCGGGTTCGTGCCCGCCGACGAAACTGTTATTTCGAGTGAAGGATTGATGGTCAGGGCGACGATCCGCACCCTGGGGATCAGT
>JBIPLL010000584.1:0-4758 GCA_044368425.1 Beijerinckiaceae bacterium | reverse complement strand
AGGATTTTGCACCGATGTGCGGGGGCGTGTGTAGATGTCATGCAGGCGGCGACGCGCTTTCCACAGGGTGCGGCGACGTTTTCCCCCGTTCCGCCCCCGAATTCCCCTTCATGGCGACTACGTGAAGCGCGGGTTTTTTATTTGGGAACCCGTGGGGCGCATTAATTTGCCCCCTATCGCGCCGGGGGCGGCGGGCGATCCACGCGGACCATTCAGGCGAAATCACCCGGATCACGTTCGGAAGGTTCTTGCGGCCCGGCTGCGGGCGAACTTCGACGGCGACGATCCCGGCGCGAGCGGCGGCCCGGATCGCGCGGCGGGCCATGGTGCGACACGTTCCGGCGCGGGCGGCAAGTTCATCAAGCGAACGTTCGCAGCGGCCATGCTGCGCCACTTCGTCGGCGATGACCGCGAGCACCGCGATTTCGGAAATCGTGAACGTGGCGGCGAGGGCGGGCGGCATGGGCCCGGCTGCGGCGATGCGACGGCGGCGGGCGATGCGTTCGGGATGTCGGCGCGCGAGCTGGGGGCGGCGTGGTGGGAACCGTGACGGACGGGGCGGGGCAGTTCCTGGGATTGCCCCGATGACACGGGCGGGCCGTTTGGCGGCGATCAGTTCGGCAAGCCCCTGCGCTTCGTCGTCACCGATCAGGCGGGCGGCATTCGCGGCCCATAGCTGTCGCGCGAGCTGATCGAGGGCGGAGCCCCCGTGCGCGGCGGCGATGGCCTGCGCGATTTGATCCTGAAACATTCCGGTTCCCTTCATCGTCGGGACCGGCGCGCAAAAGCCCTGCCGTGAACCAAGCGGTTCCGGCTTGACGCCTTGGGGGCGTCCGTGAGAACTTTCACGTGTGAGGTGGTGAAAGCCCCTGTTTTATTTAGACGGCCCTGCGGTTGGCGCTGCGGGGCCGTTTGCTTTTGGCGTCGGCGTCTTGTCAGCGCAAATCACTTGCGCCGTTGCACACGGTGCCCCGTCCCCCCTGAAACGTCAAACCCCCAGCCGGACGAGCAGCCGCGACGCCTGCACGGCCCCCCATGCCCCACCACGGGGTGCGGGAATGCCGCGCGCGTTCAATTCGGCGGCGATGTCCCGCAGGCTGACGGCACCGGCTGCACGAATGTCGGCGATGACGGGCGCGAGATCGGCGGCGGCGGCGGCGGCACGTTCGGCACGGGCCACGCGCGAGGCGGCGGCACCGGCTGCGGCGACGGCGGGCAAGTTGAACCTATTCCCGCCAAGCTTCGTCCCGCGTGCTTTTGCGGCGGCAAGCGCGGCCTTTGTCCGGGCGGAGATCACAGCCCGTTCCTTTTCCGCGAGGGCGGCATACAGGTGGAGCATGAACGGATCAGCGTCGGCCCCAAGTTCGGCCACGATGAACGGCACCCGTTCGGCCATCAAGCGGGCGACGAATGCAACGTCGCGCGACAGGCGGCACAGCTTCGCGACGGCAACGGCACATTTCAGGCGGCGGGCGTCGGCAAGCGCGGCGGCAAGAACGGGGCGCGAGGCAAGGGCGTCGTGCCCCTTGCCGGTTTCGATTTCGACGTGTTCGGCGACGATGGTGAAGCCTTCGGTTTCGGCGAACCGGATCAGCGCGGCCCGCTGGGCTTCAAGGCCAAGCCCCGAACGCCCCTGACGGGCGGTTGAAACGCGATAATACCCGATCAGGTTCTTGCCCATCATGCCCCGCCCCCCGTTACGTTTGCTTCATCGTTCGTTGCTGTTTATGTAACATGCGATGCATGATGATGCAAGCGGGCGCGGGGTGATGATTAACGCGGTGTTAACGGGACGGCGTGACAGTCACGGGGCCGGTTTCGTGGTGCACCACACCACCCCCCCTTGCGACGGAGCGAACCCCCATGACACGCCTATCACTTGGACAAGCGGCGAAGCTGGCGGGCGTCGGCAAATCGACTATCGCGCGGGCGATCAAGGCGGGGCGGTTGTCGGCGCAGCGACGTGACGATGGCAGTTATGAAATCGACGTTGCGGAGCTGCACCGCGTCTATCCCGTGACACCCGAGACGGGCGCGGCCCCTAGTGGCGTGGTGCGCCACACGACTGCCACCCGCGACGGGGGCGACACCCCCGACACCCCCGCCGATACCGCCGCGCTGCGGGCCCAAATCGACGGCTTGCGCGAGGCGCTGCGGCGGGCCGATCTGCGCGCTGATGAATTGCGTCTTGAGCGTGACAAATGGCAGGAACAAGCCAGCCGGGCGCTTGCTGATCACCGCCCATGGTGGCGGCGACTAGCGGGTTAAACGCGCATCCCGATGCGGGCTAAGGCGGCACCCAAAAGCTGATCGGCGCGTGCTTCAGCACGATCCAGCCGGGCCCGATGGCGGGCGAATGTCGCGCGATGCATTCCGCGCGGGCGACGAACGCGGCCCCCGATGTCGGCTTCGGCGTCAAGCCGGCTTCGGAGCGCATGGGCCCGCGTGATCGCCTGCGCAAGCGGATCACGTCGTTTCGATCCGTAGGTGAGGGCCCGCCCCCATGCGGCACGGCTGCCGAACCGGGCGGTTCCGGGCGGGGCTAGCAGGCGGCGGCACCGTTCCCCCGTGCGGGGGCAAAGGAAACGCCACGTCACCCCGCCGAACGGCTGCGGCACCGCTTCGAGATCGACATGCTGTTCGGCAAAGCGCGGGCGGGCGTCGTAGGGGCCGAGCTGGGCAACGGTAATTCGCAGATGCCCGGCATGGGCCCCGATGTAGCCTGCTACTTCGACAGCAAGCCCGCATGGCCATTCGACACGGGCCACCCACCGCCCGGCCTGGAGCAGCCCCACCGCGCGTAGTTGCCGGATGCTGATCACCCTGCACGCTTCGATCAACACCCGCCGCGCATCCCGTCCCATCACGACACCCCCGTGTTTTTCACGCCGGCGTGAAAATTCAAACTGCCCCGCATATCCCTGCCCATCGCATCCCGCCCCCGCGTTTTTTCCGAAAACCCGTGCGAAACCCCGCGATTTAATGCAGCCGGGCGGGCCCCCGATGGCGCGGGCGTCCCATGCGCGCCAGTTCGCCGGCGATGCCCCCAAGCCCTGCGACTAGGGCCGCGAGATCGTCCGGGTTCAGCTTGATGCACGGCCCGGTTGTGGCGCGTCTAAGCCAGCCATGGGCCTGCGCGCACCATGCAGCCATTTCGTCGAGCCGTTCAGCGTCACGCATCGTCGCCCCCCTTCGCTGCCCTACCGTTCCCGGTTCCCCGGATGTCGATTTCTTCGACAACTAGGTTCCACACTTCGTCGTCGTTTTCGGGTTGTTCGCGTGCTTTGAATAGCATGATGCGCCCATATCCAAATCGCCCGGTAAAGTATTCGGTGCCCGATTTGGCGGTTTTCCGGTAAAGGCGCCCCAAGACAACTTTGTTTGCGTTCGGCTTCATGCGGTTTGCCTTTCGATTTGCCAGCGGGCGGCGCGCAACCGGGCGGATGCAACCGGATCGTGCCCCCGTTCGACGTTCGCAACGTGTGGTTGCCGTAGTCCGATCAGTTCGCCGAACGCGGTTTGCGTCATCCCGGCTTCCATCCGCAGGCGGCGGAGCTGTTCGGCCCGCGTCGGCGTCGGTTCGAGATCGCCGAACAACGGAAGCTGGCGGGGCACGTCGGTGTTGATGACAACCGGCGGTTGTGGTGCGGGCTGTTCGGGTTGTGGCGGCGGGGCCTTCGCCTTGCGCACCGTCACCCCTTCGCCGAATGCGAGCCGCAAGGCCGTCGATTTGCCGATGCGCGGGCCCGGCACGTATTCGCCCCGTGCCCAGAACGATCCCGGCTTTTCGAATGGGCCGTCGAATGGGCGTTGCTTCGTGGCGTAATCCACCGCCTTCGCGTCCGCTGGCTGGGCGAAGATGTTCGGCGCTTGTCCGTTCCATCGCGCGATCAGCGGCCCCGCCAGCTTGCGCGGCACGGCGGCCAAGTAGTTGGCGTGCACGAACCCGCCCTGGCATTCGAAGATGGTGATGGCGACAGGTTCCACACCGTGCCCGGCAATGTCGGCATTCAGATGCGCCACCCTGCGACTGATCGTGCGCTTCGCTTCGGCGGGCGCGTCATCCGGGCGGGGGCGCACCGTCGCTGCGATGTTGAACGGGCGGCCCTGATGCCGCAGTTCCCCCGCGATTTCCCGAACGTCCCACACCTGTTCGCGCGTAAGGGACTTCGCGCCCTTCGGGCCACGCTTCCCGGCCTTGCGGCGCGGGCGACGGGCGGGCGATGCTTGTATAACGCATAATGTAGGCGTGGGGCCCGTTTGTAGATCGGTATCGGCCCTAAACCCTTGATTTCCCTTGCCTTCGACGGGCGACGAACATGACGAAATCGGGGGCACATTTATCGCCGCAGCGAGCCCCGAAAATTCGTCCGAAACACCGCTTTTGCGGCGGGCCACACCGGCCATGATGTCAGGCGGCGGGGCGTGCACCCGGCTGTTCCTGGCGGGCCTGCAACCACGCCCTGAGCGCGTCCCCCATGATGATCGCGCGTCGGCCCAACCGGACAACTGGGGGCCCTTCGCCACGCGCTAGAAGTTCGGCAAGATGACGGCGACTAACGCGGATGTATCCAGCCGCTTCGGCCAACGTGAAGATTTCCCCCATGCGCGCGTTTCCCTTTCGGTTGCATCGAACCGCAGGATTTTGCACCGATTTGCGGGGGCGTGTGTAGATGTCATGCAGGCGGCGACGCGCTTTCCACAGGGTGCGGCGACGTTTTCCCCCGTTCCGCCCCCGAATTCCCCTTCATGGCGACT
>JBIPLL010000272.1:0-4759 GCA_044368425.1 Beijerinckiaceae bacterium | reverse complement strand
TTCCGGCTGCTTGGCGAGCGTTACCTGCTGATCCAGCCGGGGATCGAGCGGCACATTCACCCGCTGCTCTGGGATCCCGTCGTGCTGAACCTGACCCTGATGCCCGCCTCGCTGGTTCTGCTCGCCATCGGGCTGGGTCTCGTCATGCTGGGCCGAAAGCCCGCGCAGCCGATCGGCTTCGACACCCGCAAGTAACGGATCTGCCCCGTCTCGACCCTCTCAAGCGGGAGCGCAGGGGGAAGCCGCTCGTCGCGCGCACCACGCAAACGTGAGCGGCGGCGCGTCACATCTCAATCCCTGCTGTCTCGCAAATGCCGCGCGGCCGCCTATTTTCGCAGCTTGAGGGTCGCCTGCGCTGCCGCAAGGCACTGCCAGGCCGGGTTCGGAGAACGATCATGCTGTTTTTTCGCAAGAAGGCGACATTGCCCGAGCCGGCCGAGGCTTTGCCCGGACGCCCTGACCCGATCAGGACGAGTGAACTGCACCTGGTCAACGGAGAGACGCTGAAAGGCCCCTGGCCGGTGCCGACACGCGAGGCGCTGTTCGGGCTTGGCTGTTTCTGGGGCGCGGAGCGCAAGTTCTGGTCGCTGCCGGGCGTCGTCGTGACGGCGGTTGGCTATGCCGGGGGCCATACGCCAAACCCCAACTACGAGGAGGTCTGCTCCGGGCTCACAGGCCATAACGAAGTCGTGCGCGTGGTCTATGACCCGGCCCGCATCAGCCTTGAGGAGTTGCTTCGCGTCTTCTGGGAAAGCCATGACCCGACGCAGGGCATGCGGCAGGGCAACGATATCGGCACGCAATATCGCTCCGGCATCTATCTGCCCGATCCGCAGGAAGAGGCGATCGCGGCCCGCAGCAAGTCAGTCTATGCGCAGGCTCTTGCGGCGCGCGGCTACGGGCCGGTGACGACCGAGATCCTGCCCATGCCGGATTTCTATTTCGCCGAGGATTATCACCAGCAATATCTCGTGCGAAATCCCGGTGGCTATTGCGGGCTTGGCGGAACGGGCGTCGCCTGTCCGGTCGGGCTTGGCGTGGGAGCGTGAGCAGGTCGGACGCTTCGCCTTGCTTGTGAGGCCCCGCTTGCGCTAATCCGCCCGGGCCGGACATGGATCCGGCGCGACAGAACCGGTGCATCCCGTGAAAGCCCACAAGCTCAAGGCCCGCCTGCCGCGCGGCTTCGTCGACCGCAACGCCGCCGATCTTGCCGCCACCCAGGCGATGATGGGGAAGATCAGAGCCGTCTACGAGCTTTACGGCTTCGAGGGGCTGGAAACCCCCTTCGTCGAATATACCGATGCACTCGGCAAGTTCCTGCCCGATCAGGACCGCCCCAACGAGGGCGTGTTCTCGTTCCAGGATGACGACGAGCAATGGCTGTCGCTGCGCTATGACCTGACGGCGCCGCTTGCCCGCTACGTCGCCGAGCATTTCGACGCGCTGCCCAAGCCCTATCGCAGCTATCGCGCGGGCTATGTCTTCCGCAACGAGAAGCCGGGTCCGGGCCGCTTCCGCCAGTTCATGCAGTTCGACGCCGACACGGTGGGCGCGCCCTCGGTCGCGGCCGATGCCGAGATCTGCATGATGGCGGCCGACACGCTGGAGGCGCTTGGCATCGCGCGCGGCGACTACGTCATCAAGGTCAATAACCGGAAGGTGCTCGACGGCGTGATGGAGGCCATCGGCCTTGCCGGCGAGGAGCAGGCCGGCCGCCGCCTGATCGTGCTGCGTGCCATCGACAAGCTCGACAAGTTCCCGGCATCCGAAGTCGCCAAGCTGCTCGGCCCCGGCCGCAAGGACGAAAGCGGGGACTTCACTAAGGGGGCGGGGCTGGATGAGGCGGCGATCAGCCGCGTGCTTGCCGTGGCCCAGTTCGCTGTTCCGTCAGGGGAGGCGAGTGACGCCGCCAATCTCGCCACGATCGATCGGATGCGCGTGATCCTCTCGGACTCGCCGCTTGCGCTGGAGGGGCTGGCCGAACTCGAGACTATCGCCCGACTCGTCGCGGCGGCCGGCTACGGCCCGGAGCGCATCCGCATCGACCCCTCGGTCGTGCGCGGGCTCGAGTATTACACTGGTCCCGTGTTCGAGGCCGAGTTGCTGATCGAGGCGAAGGACGAGGCCGGGCGCCCGGTGCGCTTCGGTTCGGTGGGTGGCGGCGGGCGATATGATGGCCTCGTTGGCCGGTTCCGGGGCGAGCCGGTTCCCGCGACGGGCTTTTCCATCGGCGTCTCGCGCCTGCTTGCCGCGCTGCAGATGATCGACAGCCCGATCGTGCGCCAGTCCGGCATGCGCGGCCCGGTCGTCGTCAGCGTGATGGATCGCGACAGGCTTGCCGACTATCAGGCGATGGTGCAGGACCTGCGCGCCGCCGGCATTGCCTCCGAGCTGTATCTTGGCGGCGGCGGCATGAAGCCCCAGTTCAAATATGCCGACAAGCGCGGTGCGCCCTGCGTCGTCATCCAGGGCTCGGACGAGTTCGCCCGTGGCAAGATCCAGATCAAGGATCTCGTCGAGGGCGCGCGCGCCGCCGCCGCCATCGCCACAAATGCCGAATGGAAGGCGCAGCGCCCCGCCCAGCGCGAGGTGGATCGCGCCGATCTCGTCGCGACGGTTCGGGAGATCCTGTCCGGCGAGTGACCGGCAAAAGGGCCGGCAAGAGGGCCGGCAAGAGGGGAGGGCGGATGTCCACCCTCCACATCGGCTGTCAGGCTCAGGCGCCGGCTTTCGGCCCGCCGCGTGCCACGCCGACGAGCGCGGGACGCAGCACCCGCTCGCCGATCTTGTAGCCGACCTGCACGACCTCCATCACGGAGCCGTTTGGCAATTCGGGATTCTGCGCCTCGAACATCGCCTGGTGCAGGTTCGGGTCGAATTTCTCGCCCTTGGGGTCGACCTTGCGCACGCCATGGCGCTCCAGCGTCTGGTGCAGGTCGCGCTCGGTCAGTTCGATGCCCTCGACGAGACCGAGGATCGGTCCTTCCAGCACCGCGCGGCTCTCGGCCGGCAGGCTCTCGAGCGCACGGCGGATATTGTCTGCCACGCTCAGCATGTCGCGGGCGAAATTCGTGGCGCCATAAGCCTTGGCATCGGCCACCTCGCGCTCGGTGCGCCGGCGCAGGTTCTCCATGTCGGCGAGCGTGCGCAGCAGCCTGTCCTTCAGCTCGTTGCGCTCGTTCTCGAGCACGCCGAACATGCCCGCCCAATCGGGCTGCGGGGCGCCTTCGCCCTGCTGACCAAAGGACTCGGAGCCGGGCGCCGGGGCTGCGCCCTCCTGGGATTCGTGGGACATGAGTGCCTCGTGAGTGACGGCGACGGAATGAGTCATTCCGCGCAATTGTCCATTTCAGGAACGTGTTGACCCGCATATCAGGGCGCGGGGCACAAAAATCAAGCCGCGCCGCGCGATCGGTCAGTCTCCGGCTGGCTGTCGAAGACATCGAGCAGGGTCCGCCGGATGGTGGCCTGCCGTGCGGTATTGACGACCTTTCCGCCGGCCAGATCGGTTACGTAGAACACGTCGACCGCCTTCTCGCCGAAGGTCGCAATATGCGCCGAAGCGATGTTCAGGTTCAGCTTTCCGATTGCGGTCGTGAGATCGTAGAGCAGGCCGGGCCGGTCGAGGCCCGCCACTTCCAGCACGGTCTGCCGGGCCGATAGCGTGTTGTCGATCAGGACTTCCGGCGCCATGGTGAAGGCGCCCGACTTGCCCTTGGGCGGGCGGCGCGCCGCCACGAGATCGGCGATCCGGACCTCGCCCTTCAGCGCCCGTTCCAGTGCCTGCGCGATACGCTCGGCACGGCGCAGCTCGTCCTCGTCGCGGTCGAAGGCGCGCGAGATGAAGAGGGTGTCGAGCGCCAGCCCGTCGGCGGTCGTGAACACGCTGGCATCGACGATATTGCCGCCCGCCGCGGCGCAGGAGCCGGTCAGGATGGCGAGCAGGCGGGGGTGGTCGGGGGCGATCACCGACAGCTGCGTCACGCCGCGGAAGGTGTTGGTCTCGACCCGTGTCGCCATGGTCTGGCCGGCGGCCTCCGTCTCGCGGATGAAGCGGGCATGGGCAATGCGGCTGGGCAGATCCACCTTCAGCCAGTAGGCTGGATAGTGGCGTGCCGCATAGGCATCGAACTGTGCGTCGCTCCAGTCGGTCAGTGCCGCGCGCAGCTCGCTTTGGCGATGGCGCACGCGCTGGCCGCGCTCGATGGCGGAGTGGCCGCCCGCCAGGACGACTTCCGTCTCGTAATAGAGCGTGCGGAGCAACTCGCCCTTCCAGCCGTTCCAGACACCCGGCCCTACGGCCTTGATGTCGGCGACGGTAAGCAGGAGCAGGAGCTTCAGCCGCTCCAGGGTCTGCACGACGGCTGCGAAACTCTCGATTGTCTTGGGGTCCGACAGATCGCGGCTCTGCGCCACGGTCGACATCACGAGGTGATTCTCGACCAGCCAGGCAACGGTATCCGTCTCGGCAGGCGTCAGGCCGAAGCGCGGCCCGAGCTTGCGGGCGATGCGCGCACCCATGACCGAATGATCCTCCGGGCGTCCCTTGGCGATGTCGTGCAGGAACAGGGCGACATAGAGCGCGCGGCGGTGCTGGAGGGCCGGCATCAGCTTGTTGGCGAGCGGATGCTCCGCCTCAAGCCGCCCGGCATCGATCTCCGCCAGCACGCCAATGGCTTGGAGCAGGTGCTCGTCGACCGTGTAGTGGTGATACATGTTGAACTGCATCTTTGCCACGATGCGGCCAAAGTCCGGCAAG
>JBIPLL010000269.1:0-4775 GCA_044368425.1 Beijerinckiaceae bacterium | reverse complement strand
TCGCCTATTACGCCTCGATCGGCACCTTTGCCGGCCCGAAATCGCCCGCGACCGCCTATGTGCTCATGCATCACGTCATGGGGGAACACGAAGGCGCGGGGGGCTGGGGCTTCATCCGGGGCGGCATGGGCGCGATCACCCAGGCCATTGCAACCTCCGGGGCCCGCTTCGGGCTGGAGACCCGCACGCAGGCCGCCGTCGCATCCGTCATCGTGCGGGACGGCAAGGCGCGCGGCGTGGTGCTCGACAGCGGCGAGGAGATCAGCGCCAAGGTCGTCGTCTCGAACCTGAACGCGAAGTTCCTGTTCCAGCGCCTCGTCGCGCGCGATCACCTGCCCGACGACTTCATGGCGGAGATCGATACCTTCCGCACGTTCTCCACGGCGTTCAAGATCAATGCGGCCTGTGACGACGCGCCCCGCTACCGGGCCTTCGACGCGCAGAAGGCCGGCTTCGCCTATCCGAGCTATGTCCATATCGGGCCGTCGATCGACTATCTGGAACGTGCCTATGACGATGCGAAGCATGGCGGCTACTCGAAGCGGCCGTTCATCACGCCGGTCGTGCCGACCTTCGTCGACGATACGCTCGCACCGCCCGGCAAGCATGTCGTGAACATGTTCGGCGGACATGCGCCCTACGAGTTGCGGGATGGACCTTGGAGCGAGCACCGGGACGGCTTCGTGAAGGCCGCCCTTGATGTGATGGATGAATTCGCGCCGGGTTTTTCGAGTCAGATCATCGACATTCAGGTCCTGCTTCCACCAGATCTCGAAGAGATGTTCGCCCTGCCGCAGGGCCATATCTTCCACGGTGAACTCCTGCCCGACCAGCTCTTCTTCCAGCGGCCGGCGGCGCGCTTTTCGGATTACCGGACACCGATCGCCGGCCTCTATCTGTGCGGGTCGTCGTCGCATCCCGGCGGGGGCGTGTCCGGGATACCCGGCCACAATGCGGCACGCGAAATCCTGAAGGACCGTCGAGCGTGGGTGAGATCATGAGCCGCAATCCCCATCGTCTCGATCCCCTGCTGAAACCGCGCTCGCTGGCGCTTGTCGGTGCCTCGCCCAAGCCCGATACGCCCGGCAACAACATGGTCAGGATGCCGCGCCTTGCGGGCTGGACGGGGAAGCTGTTCCCGGTCAACCCGAATTACGGCGAGATCGAGGGGCTGACCTGCTTCCCCACCCTCGCGGCTTTGCCCGAAACGGCGGATCATGTCGTGCTCGGGGTCTCGAATGCACGCCTCGAGGCGGCGCTCGAGGACGCCATCACGCATGGGGCGAAGGCGGTCACCATCTTTGCGAGCGGTCTCGTCGAGGGGGACGAGCATGGGGGACTGGCGCGTCGGCTGGGGGCCAGGGCGCGCGAAGCCGGCATCGCCCTGTGCGGCGGCAACGGGATGGGCTTCTACAATCTGGACGAGGACCTGCGCGTCGTCGCGTTCTCGTCTGCCCTCGACATGCGGCGCGGTCCCATCGCGCTGATCGCCCAATCCGGCTCCGCATTCGGGGCGCTTTCGCACAATGACCGCCGGCTCGGCTTCAACCTGTCGATCTCGTCGGGCGGCGAGTGGGCGACGACGGCTGCCGATTACCTCGACTGGGCGCTGGAGCAGGAAACGACCGGCGTCGTCGGCCTGTTTCTGGAAGCCGTGCGAGACCCCTCCGGCTTCGTGGCGGCGCTGGAAAAAGCTGCGACCCGCGACATTCCCGTCGTCGTGCTCAAGGTGGGGCGGACGCCGGAAAGTGCCGCCATGGCGCTATCGCATACGGGCGCCATCGCAGGCAGCGACGCCGCCTATGAGGCGCTGTTCGACCGCTACGGCGTCGTGCGCGTCGATGACGAGGACGAGTTTGCGGCCACGCTGCTGCTGCTCTCGCATTCCCGCCGGCCCGCCGCCGGCGGCCTCGCCGCCATGCATGACTCGGGTGGCGAGCGGGAACTGATGGTCGATATCAATTCGCGTATCGGCGTTCCGTTTGCCCGGATTTCGACGCAGACCGCGCAGCGGCTGGCGGCCCGTCTCGATCCGGGCCTGCCGCCAATCAACCCGCTCGACGCCTGGGGCTCCGGCGCCGATACGGTGAACAGCTTTGCCGACCTGATGACGACACTCGTCGAGGATCCGGATGCCGCGCTCGGCGTGCTCTTCGCCGATATCCGCGACGGCTATTACCTGTCCGACCAATATGCAGAGGCCATGACCCTGGCGGCCGGACGGACCGCCAAGCCCATCGCAATCGCCGTCAACTACTCGCTCGTCCGGCATGAGCAGATCGCATTGCGCCTGACCAAGGCCGGAATCCCGGTGCTGGACGGCACATCGGAAGCACTGAAAGCCGTGCGGCACGCGCTGGCGCGCCGCGATTTTGCCGCGAGGCGCGACACACCGTCGGCAAGTCCCGTCACATCCGAGGTCAGGGAGGCCTGGCGCGCGCGGCTGGCAAGCGGAGAGCTGACGGAAAATGACGGTCTCGACCTGCTCGACGCCTATGGCATCCCCACGCCGGCACGCCGTCTCGTCAACAGCGCTGCTGAAGCGCTGATGGCCGCCGACAGCATCGGCTATCCCGTGGTGCTGAAGACCGCGATGCCGGGCATCGCCCACAAGAGCGATGCGGGTGGCGTGCATCTGGGACTTGGCGACGCGAAGGCGGTGGAACGCGCCTATGGCGATCTGGCCGCCCGGCTGGGACCGGTCGTGCTCGTGCAGGAGATGGTCGGCAAGGGGACCGAGGCCGCGCTGGGCGCGATCAACGATGCCGATTTTGGCCCCTATGTGATGATCGCGGCTGGCGGCATCCTGATCGAGCTGCTCGACGACCGGTCCGTCTCGCTTGCACCGGTCAGCGCCGAAAAGGCCGACGAGATGATCGGCCGCCTGAAGCTCGCGAAGCTGGTCGGCGGCCTGCGCGGGGCACCGCCCGGCGACCGGGCGGGGCTTGCGGACGCGCTGTGCCGACTGTCGCATCTGGCCCAGGACCTGCGCGACGAGATCGCGGAAGTGGACGTCAATCCCGTCATCGTTCGCGCCGATGGCGTGGTTGCCGTGGACGCGCTCGTCGTGCGCCGTGGCCCGCGCCCCGCAGGAGGCCATTGATGGATCTCGCCCTTTCGCCGGCACAGGCCGCGCTCCAGAAGAAGGCCCGCCTTTTCTTCGAGCAGGTGCTCGAGCCGCTCGAACCGGTCGTGACGGAGCACGGCCATTTGCCTCCCGAACATCGCGCAGCAGCTAAGCGCGCGGTGATCGAACGCGGCTTCACCGGCATCAACCATTCCCGCGCGGATGGCGGCTGCGGCTTCACGATCCTTGAGCAGATGCTCATCAACGAGCAGCTCGGTCGCGCATCTTGCGGGCTGTGGGCGACGGTCTGGCAGCCGCCGATCGCGCTGCGCTTCGGCACGCCAAGGCAGAAGGAGCTTTATCTGGGGCCAAGCTGCCGTGGAGAGCGGCGCGGCTGCTTCGCGATCACGGAGCCGGAGGCGGGGTCCGACCCTCGCAGGGTGCGCACCACTGCCGTGTTCCGGGACGGGCTCTGGCGGATATCCGGAGAGAAATGGTACGTCACGTCCTGGGACGCCTGCGACTACACCATCGTTCACGCCCATGTAGACGGCGACCCTGACAAGCCGACGCTGTTTCTCGTCGATCACGGCAGTCCCGGCATCCGTCATCTGCGCTCGCCGCGCTTCATGCACGACTACATCTTCGATCACGCCGAACTGCTGTTCGAGGATGTCGCGGTCACGCCCGACCGCATGCTGGGCGCGATCGGTCAGGGCTTCGAGCTTACGAAGGACTGGTTCGTCGAGGCGCGACTCCAGATCGCGGCCCATTGCGTCGGGGCAGCGACGCGTGCCGCCGAGATCGCCGAGGCCCATGCACGGCAGCGCGTCCAGTTCGGGCGGCCGATCCGCGAGTTTCAGGGGGTGGAGTTCATGCTCGCCGACATGGCGGTGGACATCATGGCCGCCAAGAGCACCCTGATCCGCGTCGCCTGGGAGATCGATTCCGGCATGGACCGGGGCGGCATCCATGCCCGTGCGAGCGCGGTCAAGCTGCAGGCATCCGAGATGGCGGGACGCGTGGTCGATCGCGCCGTCCAGATTCTCGGTGGCCGGGGCTATATGCGCGAGAACCCGGTCGAGCATCTCTATCGCGATGTCCGGGTCGACCGGATCTGGGAAGGCACCTCGGAAATCCAGCGCTCCATCATCGGCGGGCGCATCGCCAAGCATGGCATGGGTCTCTATGCGGGCTGGCCAGGAGAGACATTGTGACCGATCAACCGTTTCACGACCCCGCAGGCTCACTCTGGGAGCATGGGGCGCCGCCCGATCCGGCGGCACCTGCGCTCGCCGGCGAGCATCGTGCCGATGTCTGTGTCGTGGGGGCAGGGTTCACCGGGCTTGCGGCGGCTCTGCGGCTCGCCGAGGCCGGCCGGTCGGTGATCGTGCTCGATAGCGGCGGACCGGGCTTTGGCGCATCGGGGCGCAATGGCGGCCAGGTGTTGCCCGGCTTCAAGTGGAACCCGGACGAACTGGTGCAGCGCTACGGGAGCGAGCGGGGCGAGCGCATCGCGGCCTTCGCCGGATCGGCGCCGGATCTCGTCTACGGGCTCATCGGAAAGCACGACATCGCCTGCGGCCTGCGCCGTTGCGGCTGGCTGAACGCGGCGGTCGATGATGCGGCCTTCGCCATGCAGTCTTCGCGTGCCGAGCAATGGGCGCGACGTGGCGCGCCCGTGCGGCCTGTCGAGCGGGACGAGGCC
>JBIPLL010000637.1:0-4779 GCA_044368425.1 Beijerinckiaceae bacterium | reverse complement strand
ATAATTATGCTTGTTGTGTTTGTCCCTTTACTATTTTATATTTTTAATAAGATGGCTGATAACAGCGGGGAAAAAGAAACTTTTTCTTTATTAGAAGGAAGAAAATCCGACTGGACCGGAATCCCTTTAGATTATGATGATATATTAGAATAACTTGCCCATAACAGCAGGCAATTGCGCCACGCCAAGAGATTATTTTTTTGCTTCGGCTACATTGAGGTAAATGCTTCGCATTTTTGTTTTAGTATTGCCTTTTATATTCGTGTGGCGCGGCGCAAGCCTGCAAACCGTTATGTGCAAGGTTAAACAACATAGCGATTTAATGAAGGCTAACCACCTAAAGTGACAGAAAAGGAAAATAAAAAAGTGGAGACCAGAACCCACTCTAAAAAACGGGGCGTAATCTGAAAAGCTTTACGAGTAGGCATAAACACCATTTTATGAAAGAGATAAGACCATATTCCATCATCTTTGAAGGAATGAAAAATAGAATTGAAGCTCAAGGACCTTTAATAAAAGAAAACTTCGAAAAAGGAGTTGTAACCATTTCTGGAGGAGGAGCAGTTTATAACATATACTCTTTAAAAAATTTGAATGTATTTGACAGTCAAATTCCTGATCGTCATAAACTAAAAGAATCTCATGAAATTTATAAAGTTTATGAATTAAAAACTAGCGGTCCTTTGTTATCATGGGTAACGGAAACATTGCATGGTATGTATCCCGAAATTTCTTATGCTGTACAATATATCGAACTATTTGAAGAAAACGAAGAGGTTAACAGTTGGATGCAAGATGCAAAACCTTATTCAGGTGGGGGCGGATCGTATGACAATAGAAATCTAATAGCAGAAAATATAGATTTTGAAAAATATGATTTTTACTGGGACGAAGTAAAAAGAATTTTGAATGTTAAAGTAATGTAGATGCAGAAGTATCAAGTTTGGGAAGTTAAGGAAGGATTATTTACACCTTTTCAAATTACACCTTCTAAGAATGTGAATTTAATAACTACTGCTCTAAATAACTTAGAATTACCTAAAAATACCTCTATTTATCTTCGAGGAAGTTTTTTAGAAAATAACACATTATATCAAAATTCAGATATTGATTTAGTTGTCATTGCAGAATTTGTAGATGAAACACTTCTAAACAAATTAAGAAGGAAACTCTCATTTACAAAAAGATCTATAGAGATTTTAAGTTTAACTCCTGCTCAAATTGATAAGAATGACACCTTTCGTTTATTATTGCACACAAGATCATTACTTATAAAAGGCCCTGAATGCTTTTTTAATCCGGTTAAAGCTTGTTTAGAAGCTATGAAAGACCACTTCTTTCATTATAAACCTCATATGATATATCCCCTTCTTTCAATGGATAAATCTACTCGTCTAATTCAGCTAAAAGCAATTACAAGGTCATATGGTATTTTATATTTTTTACACACTAGAAATAAATTCTCTCGTGATATTGAAACATGTGTTATTTGGGCAATGGAAATCGATAAAAATGCAGGACATATTTTAAAGAGACATTGGGAGAATTTAGATGATTATTTTAATTATAAACGAGAAGACTTAAGTAAACTAAAATCAACTTTTTTAATTGAATCAGAAGTGGCTATTAAAAAGTATCTAAATTTTAAATGATATTAAAACCAGTCCATAACATCGTGCAAGCCTCATTTTTAATTGGATTGATAACGTAAGCACAAATTTCAAGATATACGCTGAAATAATAATTTTAAGTCTAATCTTAAAATTTATGCTATACGCGGCCGGTCTAAGGCAGCAAAAACGAAGGCACGAGGACCATTATGGAAGTTTAAACTACGATAAAACGGAGAAAGCCGAAAATCCATTAAAGAGTAGGCAACAATTTAAAACATAAAAAATGAAAAAAAATACTTTTATCTCAACAGCAAAAATTTTAGTTTTTGTTGTTGCTTTCCTTTCACTGATTGGTTGTAAAGAAAGCTATACAACTTGTGATTGTGCCGATTTAACTTTTGAACTTTATAAGGAATATGATAATATAATATTTAGCGATAATAAAATTATAAGGAAGGCCATCGAAATGAGAAAAGCAAAGAAGGCACTTAAAAAGGATGAAAGATATAAATTTTGTAGAGAACAAGGTGTAAAGCCTCTTTCAATTCTTTACTACCCCAAGAATAAGAAAATTTTTGCCACATGTGACTCGTGGATAAAAATGGAAGCTGAAATGGATCTACTTTGGGAAAAAATAAAAAATAAAATTAAAGGGATTGATGATGAAAAAGAAGAATAAAACCAGGCCATAACATTGGGTCTGCCTTGGCTCATCGCTTCGTTTGACAATTTTTGATAGATTTGATTTTGGTTTTTTACAGTAAGTTTTGTAATAAATTCATCTTCTGGCAAACCCAACAACCGTTAAAACAAATTACAAAGCAAAAATGATTCATGAATTTACTACAAAGAATGGACGAAGTTTGGAAATTGATTTAACCAAATGGAAAATTGATGAAGATAGTAGGCACTGTACAATCATTGAAATAAATGAGGGTAATTTATTATTGAAAAATAAATATGACGATAGGTTTACAATACCTGAATACTTAATCAATGCGAATGGGTTAAACGTTATTGATAATAGAGTCGAATTGCCCAAGGGGCTATATGAGTATTATTTTTTAGAAACATTTAGAGCGAATAGTTTGATCTTATTAGATACGTTATATCAGGCATATGCAAATCTTATTTTTCAAAACAGAAATTTAGTTTTAAATAAAGCCGAATATTATCTACTAAAACCGAGTAGTCTATCAACAGGTTTTATGTACTCAGGTGGAATTATCTATTCGTTAGGTAATTTATTCGAATCATTCGAAAGTGGAGACCATGTCTATTACGATGAATTTTGTGGATACGGCAAGATGTATTTAGTATCAATGGCTGCCTCGCCATTGAGCGGAACAATTTTTAATGCCACATTCTGGTCGGATGAAAATAACCAATTTATAAGTTTTACGAACCGAAAGATTGATTCGAAACCACAACTTCCAAGTAATTTTGGAAGAGATGAGGGAAGAGCTTTGATCGAAAAGTTAAGGTGTAAGGAGATGAAGATTGATAGGCAGGATAAAGCAATACAGGAGTTAATTAATGAAATCAACGATAAAAATAGATAAAACTACTTAAAGTCAATAACTTAAAAATATGACCAACATAATACCAAGTAAACCTTCATTCGTCTTCGGTTATTGGAGACCATGGAAAGAAAATTCTAATTTCTTTGATAGCTATTTGGACTACTCACGAGATACTTCTCTTGTAAAATACGGTGCCGATACCGTTGGCCAGTATATTAGTCAAGCTTCCAAAGAGCAGGTTCATGCAATCAATCAGCTAGGTCAAGCTATTGGAAGAGGAATGAATGTGCTTTCCAATCAAATGTCGGACATCAATGAGTCATTGGTTTTTTTGAATCGTAACATGGATGTTCAAATAGAACAGCAAAAACTAAGCAATTTACTCTTACAAAATATTGCGGAATTATTAAGAGTGCCCGACAGTGAAAAAGAGCGACAACATAGTATAGAACTCGGTATAAAATTTTTTGTTAACGCATCTAAAGATCCAGATTTGTATACTGATGCACTTGAGGAACTCCTTAAGGCAGAAATTTTAATGAAACAAGATTATTTTGTGTTGCATAGAATAGGTTGTATTTATCTATACGCTGAGAAATATATCAATCCCGAGAAAGCGCTGGATTATTTTCTTCGCGCTGCAAAATATGCCAGTGTAGAAAGCGATAGTAATGCAGCCCATTTAGTTAGTGCTTTAACAAGAAATACGATCATCGAGGTGCCAAATCAGAATGATTCGTTTAGAATGATAATTGATGATGTTATCAAAAAAAAGGGTCGTGGCACTGTTGCAATGGGTCGTATTGAAACAGGAGTTATAAATACCGGGGAAGCGGTGGATATTCTTGGAATGGGTGACACAAAATTGAGTTCTATTGTAACAGGAGTTGAGATTGCACATAAGATCCTTGATCGAGGGGAAAAGGGGGATAGCGTTGGTTTATTGCTTAGAGGTATTGAAGTATTTGAAATTCATCGAGGGATGGTTATTTGCAAACCAGATTCAACTACGATAAATTGTGACCATAATAATTCTGATAATTCTGAAAAACAAATAGGCTTACTGGCTGCTGATTCTTATGAAAAAGCCGCTTTTGCAGCCTACATATTGGGCCGTTTTTCCGATGCGGTAAATTATCAATCAAAGGCACTGAAATTTAATGATATAACTCAAAATAGATTTTTGCTGACCAAATACCAAGTCAGGAATGGTGAAATATCCGAAGGGGTAAAAAACTTAAATCTTTGCATAGACCAAGAGCCAGTTTTTGCCGTAGCAGCCTTTAAGGTACTTGATCTTATCAATGAACCTGAAGTTCTACAATTAATTTCAAATAAAAATCAAGAAATTGATAGCAAAATAATTAAACTGCGTGATGAATGGGAAAAAATTGAATCTACCGAAGCTCTCAAGGTTATAAAAGAGCTGACTGAATTATCTCAAAAATCGTATGAAATAAAAATATCACAATTCAAAGCATTTGAAAAGAAAGCAAATGAGATTAATAAGGATATTGGGGCAACAGAGTCAGAAATTGATGCTTACATTTCCGAAATTAAGAAAACCACATTTGTCACCTTCGATGAGAATGCCATTCAATTAAAAATAGATGCGCTAATACAAGCCAAGGATTTACCCATTG
>JBIPLL010000061.1:0-9491 GCA_044368425.1 Beijerinckiaceae bacterium | reverse complement strand
CGCCCCTCAAGCCGGGCGACCACGTCTTTCTCATCGACGGCTCGTCCTTCGTCTTCCGGGCCTATTTCCAGTCGATGAACCAGGACCGGAAATACAACTACCGGTCCGACGGGCTGCCGACCGGGGCGGTGCGGCTGTTCTGCGTCAAGCTGATGCAATTCGTGCGCGACGGCGTGCTGGGCGTGCGCCCCACCCATCTGGCCATCATCTTCGACAAGTCGGAGAACTCGTTCCGCAAGGAGCTCTATCCGCTCTACAAGGCCAACCGCTCCGAGCCGCCGGAGGATCTCGTCCCGCAATTCCCGCTGATGCGCAAGGCGGTGCGCGCCTTTGGCCTGACGCCGGTCGAGCAGGATTATTACGAGGCCGACGACCTGATCGCGACCTATGCCCGCCAGGCGCGGGAGGCGGGGGCCGACGTGCTCATCGTCTCGGCTGACAAGGATCTGATGCAGCTCATCCAGCCCGGCGTCGCCATGTACGACCCCGCTTCGGGCGATGCCTCGAAGGGCAAGGGCTTCCGGCCCGAACGGCGCATCGGCCCCGACGAGGTGATCGAGTATTTCGGCGTGCCGCCCGAAAAGGTCGCAGACGTGCAGGCGCTCGCGGGCGATTCGACCGACAACGTCCCCGGAGCGCCGGGCATCGGCATCAAGACCGCCGCAAGCCTCATCGGTGAATATGGCGACCTCGACACGCTGCTGGCCCGTGCAGGCGAAATCCGCCAGCCCAAGCGTCGCGAGACGCTGACCGACCCCGCCGTAGTCGAGAAGGTCCGCCTGTCACGCAAGCTCGTCGGGCTCGTCGCCGACGTCGCGGTCGAGGTGCCCCTGTCCGACCTGACGCTGGTCGATCCCGACCCGCGCCCCCTTGTTGCCTTCCTCAAGGCGCTCGAATTCACCACCGTGACCCGCCGCGCCGCCGAAGCCTTCGGCGTGGAACCCGCCGAGGTCGATCCCGACCCCGCCCTCTTGGGGGAGGGTGGCTGGCGCGCGCGCAACGGTGACGTCAAGGGCCGGGCGGCCGGACTTGCCGATCCTGTCCCGGCGGCTGATTCGGCCACCGCTGCGGCCGGCCCCGCCCCCGCCGCCCCCGGTGCCCTGTCCCCGCAGGCGCTGGTCGAGGCTCGCACCCGCGAGGCCCAGGCGCAGGCCGTCGATCGCTCGACCTACGAGACCGTGCGCGATCTTCCCGCGCTCCAGCTCTGGATCGACGCGGCGCGCGCGGCAGGCACTGTCGCCGTCGATACCGAGACGACGAGCCTCGACGCCATGCGGGCCGACCTCGTCGGCGTCTCTCTGGCGATTGCGCCGGGAAAGGCCTGCTACATCCCGCTCGCCCATGTCGAGGCAGGCGGCTCCGACCTCTTCGGCGGCGGCGCGCTCTTGGCCGACCAGATCCCGGTGCGCGCGGCTCTCGCGGCGCTCAAGCCGCTTCTGGAAGATCCGGCCGTCCTCAAGATCGGCCAGAACATCAAGTACGACCTGCTCGTCTTCGCCCGGCACGGGATCGACCTCACGCCGTCTGACGACACGATGCTGATCTCCTATGTGCTCGACGCCGGTCGCAACGGCCATGGCATGGACGAGCTGTCGCGCCTGCATCTCGGCCACGAGCCGATCACCTTCGGGCAGGTGGCTGGCACCGGCAAGGCGGCTTTGAGCTTCGACAAGGTCGGCATCGAACAGGCGAGTGCCTATGCCGCCGAGGACGCCGACGTGACGCTGCGCCTGTGGCGCCTGCTGAAGCCGCGCCTGCCGGCCGTCGGACGGCTCAATGTCTACGAGACGCTGGAGCGGCCCTTGCCGGCCGTGCTCGCTCGCATGGAGGCGCGCGGCATCAGGGTGGATCGCGCCATCCTGTCGCGTCTGTCGGGCGACTTCGCCCAGAGCCTTGGCCGGCTCGAGGAGGAGATCCACGGCCTTGCCGGCGAGCGCTTCAATATCGGCTCGCCAAAGCAGCTCGGCGACATCCTCTTCGGCCGCATGGGCCTGCCCGGCGCCAAGAAGACGGCGACGGGCCAGTGGGCGACCGGCGCGCAGGTTCTGGAAGATCTGGCCGAGCAGGGCCACGAACTGCCGCGCCGGATTCTGGACTGGCGCCAGCTCTCCAAGCTGAAGTCGACCTATACCGACGCGCTGCCGGGTTATGTCCATCCCCAGACGGGCCGCGTGCATACCTCCTTCGCGCTCGCCGCGACCACGACCGGTCGCCTGTCGTCGAGTGAGCCCAACATCCAGAACATCCCGATCCGCACCGAGGAGGGCCGGCGCATCCGCACCGCCTTCGTGGCGGAACCGGGCCGCAAGCTGATCTCGGCCGATTACAGCCAGATCGAGCTGCGCCTGCTCGCCCATGTCGCTGATATCCCGCAATTGCGGCAGGCCTTCTCGCAGGGCATCGACATCCATGCGATGACCGCCTCCGAAATGTTCGGCGTTCCCATCGCCGGGATGGCGCCGGAGGTGCGCCGGCGCGCCAAGGCGATCAATTTCGGCATCATCTACGGCATCTCGGCCTTTGGCCTCGCCAATCAGCTCGGCATCTCGCGCGAGGAGGCGGGCGCCTATATCCGGCGCTATTTCGAGCGCTTCCCCGGCATTCGCGATTACATGGATGCGACCAAGGCGCATTGCCGGGCCCATGGCTCGGTGACGACCATATTCGGCCGGGTCTGCCACTTCCCCGCCATCGCCTCGAAGAACATGTCGGAGCGCGCCTTCGTCGAGCGCCAGGCGATCAACGCCCCGATCCAGGGCTCCGCCGCCGACATCATCCGCCGCGCCATGGTGCGGATCGAGGACGCGCTCGCGCAAGCCAGCCTCGACGACGTCGCCATGTTGCTGCAGGTCCATGACGAACTCGTCTTCGAGGCGCCGGCCGACCGTGTCGAGGCGGCGATCCCGGTCATCCGCAGGGTCATGGAGGAGGCACCTCATCCGACCGTTGCGCTGAAGGTCCCGCTTGTCGTGGAGGCGCGCGCCGCCGACAATTGGGACGAGGCTCATTGAGGCCTTCGCATCTCGGGCGGAACGGGGAGGGCTGACGATGCGACGCGTGGCCTTGATCGGTTTCGCGACCTTCCTCGCCGGCGTTGCCGTCGTGGCGGCCAGCGCCTATATGGCGTCCCTGCCGACACGGCTGAAGATTGCGGTTGGTCCTGCCGGCAGTGAATCGGCGCGCGTCGTCACGGCCATCTCCCACATGCTGGTGCGCGATCAGGAGAGCCTGCGCCTGTCGCTGCGCCTGACCCAGAACTCCGTCGAGAGTGCGCAGGCCCTTGAGGCCGGGCTCGCCGATCTGGCGATCGTGCGCGCCGACGTGGCGCTGCCAGCCAATGCCCAGACCATCGCGATCTGGCAGAGGGATGCCGTCCTTCTCCTCGTCGACCCTGCGGCAAACATCGACTTGTCCGATCTTGCCGGCAAGCGCATCGGCGTGCCCCGGGCCAATGCCGGCTCGCAGCTGATGCTGGCCCGCATCCTCGATCATTACGGTCTGCCCTCGCCGCCCGACCACCTGGTGATGCTCGATGCCGACGATCTTCGGGGCTCGATGCAGCGCGAGCGGATCGAGATCCTGATGGTGATGGGACCGCCGACGGGCGAGCGCGTGCGCGCGGCCATCGCCGCAGCGACCGCCGTCTTCGGGGCGTCGCCTCGTTTCCTCCCCATCGCCGAGGCCGATGCCCTTGCGGAGCGCTTTCCGGCATTGGACGAGATGGAGATCCCGCGCGGCGCGTTCGGGGGCAATCCGCCGCGCCCCGCCGAGCCTTTTGAAACGCTCGCCACGACCCACCGCCTCGTCGCGCGCGCCGATCTCGATGAGAACGACGTCAGCGAGCTGACGCGGTTGCTGTTCAAGCTGCGCCCGGCGCTCGTGGCGGTGAGCCCCAGCGCCAATTTCATCGAGGCGCCGTCCACCGAGAAGGGAGCACGTCTGCCCGTCCATCCGGGGGCCGCCGCCTTTCTCGACGGCGAGGTCCTGACCTTCTTCGACCGTTACGGCGATCTGTTCTATCTCGGCGCCATGGTGCTGAGCCTGTTCGGCTCGGCCATCGCCGCCATGCTCAGCCGCTGGAGCGCGCGCGGACGGGCCCATAGCGAGGCCCTGATCGGGCGGCTGGTGGAGATCCTGCGCCTCGCGCGGTCCAGCGATCATGTCCAGGCACTGGAGGAACTGGAGACCGAACTCGACACTCTTCTGGCGGAAGCGCTTGAATCGAGTGCCGGCCGCGAATTCGACGCGACCCGCATGGGCGCCTTCACGCTGGCGCTCGATCAGGCGCGGCGCGCCATCGCCAGCCGTCGCGATCATCTGGGTCACCGCACCTTCGTGACCTGACCGGTCCCGTCTCGGCTGTCCGGCCCCGCCGCCAGCCACGCCTTGACCTTGCCGGATCGCGCCCGAAGCGTTATGTGCAGTGCAACTTTGCTGGCCCGCCCGGTTCCCCGTCAGGAGCCGGGCGGCGCCGTTTCGCGCATGGTCCGGGCCGTAGGGCGCGTGGGGCCGGACCGCTGTCGCTTGAGGACCGTCATGAAGATCCGCAACATTGCCATTATCGCCCACGTCGACCACGGCAAGACCACGCTCGTCGACAAGATGCTCTCCCAGTCGGGCGCTTTCCGCGACAACCAGCGCGTTGCCGAGCGCGTGATGGACTCCAACGACCTCGAGAAGGAGCGCGGCATCACGATTCTGGCCAAGGCCACCTCGGTGGTCTGGAAGGAGACGCGCATCAACATCGTCGATACGCCGGGCCACGCCGATTTCGGCGGCGAGGTCGAGCGCATCCTCAACATGGTCGATGGCGTCATCGTGCTGGTCGACGCGGCCGAGGGGCCGATGCCGCAGACGAAGTTTGTCGTCGGCAAGGCGCTCAAGCTCGGGCTCAAGCCTATCGTCGCGATCAACAAGATCGACCGTCCCGATGCCCGCCACATCGAGGTCGTGAACGAGGTTTTCGACCTCTTCGCCGCGCTCGACGCGACCGACGAGCAGCTCGACTTCCCGATCCTCTACGGCTCGGGTCGCGACGGCTGGATGGCGACGGCGTCCGAAGGCCCGAAGGACGCCGGACTCGCCCCCCTCTTCGATCTCGTGCTGGCCCATGTGCCGGAGCCCACCATTGAGGCCGGGCCCTTCCGCATGATCGGCACGATCCTTGAGGCGAACCCGTTCCTCGGCCGCATCATTACCGGTCGCGTCACCTCGGGTTCGATCAAGCCGAACAGCCCGATCAAGGCGCTGGCGCAGGACGGCAGCCTCATCGAGCAGGGCCGTGTCTCCAAGATCCTCGCCTTCCGCGGCATCGAGCGCACCCCCATCGACGAGGCCGTGGCCGGCGACATCGTCGCCATTGCCGGCCTGTCCAAGGGCACCGTCGCCGACACGTTCTGCGCGCCTGAGGTCATGGAAGCCATGACGGCCCAGCCCATCGATCCGCCGACCGTGTCGATGTCCTTCATCGTCAATGACAGCCCGCTCGCGGGCACCGAGGGCGACAAGGTGACGAGCCGCGTCATCCGCGACCGCCTCCTGAAGGAGGCCGAGGGCAATGTCGCGCTCAAGATCGAGGAAAGCGCCGACAAGGACGCCTTCAACGTCTCTGGCCGCGGCGAATTGCAGCTTGCCATCCTGATCGAGACCATGCGCCGCGAGGGCTTCGAGCTGGGCGTCTCGCGTCCGCGCGTCGTCTTCCAGAAGGACGAGGACGGCGCCCTGCTCGAGCCCATCGAGGAGGTCCTCGTCGACGTGGACGAGGAGCATTCCGGCGTCGTCGTCCAGAAGATGTCGGAGCGCAAGGCCGAGATGATCGAGATGCGCCCCTCCGGCGGCAACCGCCTGCGGCTCGTCTTCCACGCCCCCACGCGCGGCCTGATCGGCTACCAGTCGGAACTGATGACCGACACGCGCGGCACGGCGATCATGAACCGCCTGTTCCACGCCTACGAGGCATATCGGGGCGAACTCGCGGGCCGCAATAACGGCGTGCTCATTTCCAACGATGCCGGCGAGGCGGTGGCCTATGCGCTCTGGAACCTCGAGGATCGCGGACCGATGGTGATCGAGCCGGGCTGGAAGGTTTATCAGGGCATGATCGTGGGCATTCACAGCCGCGACAACGACCTTGAGGTCAATGTCCTCAAGGGCAAGAAGCTGACAAATATTCGCACCACCTCGAAGGACGAGGCGGTCCGCCTCACCCCGCCAATCCGCATGACGCTGGAAAAGGCACTGGCCTGGATTCAGGACGACGAACTGGTCGAGGTGACGCCGAAGTCGATCCGCCTGCGCAAGACCATCCTCGACCCGAACAACCGCAAGCGTTCGGAAAAGCAGCGCGAGGCGATCGCCGTTTGATACCGGCGCGCTGACGCGCCGCAGGGGGCTGGCTGCTACGCGCCTTGGGGGGACCGATGCTGGAACGGATGCTCGAGAAATTCCTCTTCGCCAGCCGCTGGCTGCTGGCCCCGTTCTATGTGGGGCTGGTGGTCAGCCTGGCCGGCCTGCTCGTCAAGGCAATGCAGGAGCTCGTCCACTTCATCACCCATATCTGGACCGCGACGGAATCCGAGGTGATTCTCGGCGTCCTTGCTCTGATCGACCTGACCTTCACCGGCTCGCTGATCGTGATCGTCGTCTTTTCGGGCTATGAGAATTTCGTGTCGAAGATCGATGCGGAGGAACACAAGGACTGGCCCGAATGGATGGGCAAGATCGACTTCGCGGGCCTGAAGCTGAAGCTCCTGTCCTCCATCGTTGCGATCTCGGCGATTCAGGTGCTCAAGGCCTTCATGAATGTGAAGAACGTGTCGGATCGTGATCTGACCTGGCTGATCGTCATTCATGCGGTCTTCGTCCTGTCGGGCATCATCCTCGCCCTGACGGATCGCATCGCGGAAGGCGGCAAGACCAAGACGAGGGTCCGTCCGCAGCAATAGCCGCGCTCACTCCGGCTCTGCTGCCGTCTCCGGTGCCGGCTCGCTGCCGGGAGCGAAGTCGCCCGCCAGTTCCGAAGCGGTCGGCTGGCCCGGCAGGAACGGCGCAAGCTTGCGCCTGAACTCCTCCCTGATGGGCTGAGCCGCCGCCAATATGTCCTCGGCGGCAAAGAAATCGAGCGCCCGGAAGCGCTCGACCGCAGGCTTCAGCAGGATGTCGGGCGGCTGGCGGGCAAGCTTGTCGCGGACAATCAGTCCCTGCATGATCTGGCTCGCGCCTAGCGCAAGCCCCAGGCCTTCCGGGATGTCGCTGGCCGTTTCGGGGCCTGTCTCGCCACGGGACTCGCGCCCCCGCGCGCGGCTCACATCGACCGCGACGATGACATTGGGCCTCGCCGTGCCGCCCAGCATGTCATAGGGCAGGGGATTGGCGGCACCCCCGTCGATGCAGACGCGCCCGCCCAGCGTCACCGGCCTGACGAGCGAGGGGATCGCCATCGAGGCCGCGACCGCCGTGACGAGCGACCCGCGCCGCACCGCAAGCGCCTCCCCCGCGTGATAGTCGGTTACGACGGCCGCGAACGGCACCGCGAGATGCTCGAACCGGTCTGGCACCGCCGGGGGCCAGAAGGCGTCGAGCAGGACCTCGCCATCGACCAGGATCGGGTTGCCGCCGCGCGCGAACAGGTCGGAAAAGCGCCCGACCCGCGCCTTCAGGAGCCGCGCGATCACCTCGGCCCGATTGCGGAATGTCCGCAGCACGTGGTCACGCAGGGCGTCCCCCGAGATCCCGGCCGCATAGGCTGCACCTGTCACGGCCCCGATGGAGGAGCCGGCAATGGCGACAGGCTTGATCCCCATCTCGTCGAGTGCCTGGAACACGGCGATATGGGCGAGCCCCCGTGCACCACCTGAGCCGAGCGCCAGCCCGATCCGGACCTCGCTGCGCGACGCGGTGCGCCTGTCCGATTCGGCCTGCGTCCTCTGGCGTGTCGCCACGGTCAGCGACCATCCGCGAGAAAGGCCTCGAGCGCCGCGAGCGTGTCGGCAGGGTTCTCTTCCGGCAGGAAGTGCCCTCCCGACAGCCCCAGGCCCTGTGCCTGCGGGGCGAAGGTCTTGCGCCAGATATCGAGCGGGCTTGCACCCGCCGCCGGAATGCCGGCCTGCCCCCACAGGACGAGCGTCGGGCAAAGGATCTGGGCCCCGCCAGCGAGGCTTTGCCGGTCGTGAGCGACGTCGATGGTCGCGCCGGCCCGGTAGTCCTCGCAGGTCGCGTGCAGATGGGCCGGATCGTCGAAAAAGGCGTGGTAATGGGCCAGTGCACGCGAGTCGAAGGAAGCGAGCGACTTCGCCGCCGTCCAGCTTGCCAGCGTATGGTCGAGCCAGAAGCGCGTCGCGGGTCCGATCAATGTCTCGGGAACGGGCTCGGGCTGGGCGAGAAAGGCCCAGTGATAGACCTGCATCGCCCGGCTGGCATTCATGCCGTCCCACATGGCGATCGTCGGCAGGATGTCGATCAGCGCAAGCCTGTCGACGCGGCCGGGATGATCAAGCGCCAGCCGATAGGCAACGCGCGCTCCGCGGTCATGGCCGATGCAAGCGAAATGGCTGTGGCCGAGCGCATCCATGACAGCGGTGACATCTCGCGCCATCTCGCGCTTGGCATAGCCGGCGCCCTCGCCTTCGCCCGGCGGGGCCGAGGACCAGCCATAGCCGCGCAGATCCATGCAGACGACCCGGTGCCTGTCCGCCAGCGCTGGCGCGATTCTGTGCCACATCACGTGGCTCTGCGGAAATCCGTGCAGGAGCACGACCGGCGGCCCCTCGCCCCCTGATCGCGCGAAGAGCCGCCCCTGCGGCCCGTCGATCCAGTGAGCATCAAAGCCGGGCAGGAGATCGGCGAGATCGGTCATGGGCGCGGCCCCGGTGGCGGGAGGATCACACACCGATCATAGGGCGTTGCAGGAGCATGGGCCAGACGGCACGGTGAGGTCTTTAGCGGCGCGATCCGTCCAGCTGCCCGCCGTCTTGCGGATCTGGCTGTGTCATGTCGCCGGGTCGGACCAGATGCCCCGCCGCGTCGCGCACCGGGCCGATCAGCGCCTCGCCGATATCGTGCACGTCCCGGCCCTGCGGATCGATGCCGAAGCGCATCTGGCCGGGCTTGCGCGGCGGAATATACAGCGTCCCGAACAGCCAGTCCCACAGCGACAGGCAGGAGCCCATGTTCTTGTTGAAGTGCTCGGGCGCCAGCGAGTGGTGGATCTGGTGATGGGCCGGGCTCATCAGGATACGACCGACCCAGCCCCGGAACGGGATCCAGACATGGGAATGCTGGAGATGAATATAGAGATGCATGAATACGACGAGGATCGCGTTCGTGCCCGTCACTGTAAATTCGGTGACGCTGCCGCCCAGCGCCCATGAGCCCACGCCATTGGCGAGCCCGAGCGTCACGGCCAGGATATTGGCGAAGATCAGCGAATCGCCCGGATGCATCCGGAAGGCGGTCAGCGGCGTCAGATGCTCGGCCGAATGGTGGACCTTGTG
>JBIPLL010000068.1:0-8897 GCA_044368425.1 Beijerinckiaceae bacterium | reverse complement strand
AATTCCCACAGGAACGGCACCGCATGTTTCAGGGCATGGTCGAGCCAGTAGCCGAATTCATAGGCGAGGAACAGGACAACCGTCATCAGGAGCGATGCCTGCCAGTCGGCCAGGCCGCTCGGCTCGCGCGCGCCAAACAGCGAGACAAGACCGATCCGCACGCCCTCGCTCACCGTGAACAGGCCGATGATGGCCCAGCCCAGCACGAGCCCCATCATCATCGTGTTCAGGAAGAACAGCCAGATATCGGCTCGCACCGAGCGGCTCGTCCAGATCTTCGCCGGGAACAGCCCGTGCCAGATCGTGCGCAGCCGGACCTTGCGGCCCCGCGAGCGCCGCCGCCAGACGAGCCAGCCTGTCGCGACGAAGAGCGCCACCGCCAGCGAGTTCAGCGAGAAGGTCGAGCCGGGACGCAGGAACACGCCGAGCATCGTGCCGAGCGTTGAATGTTCGAGCAGGGGCCAGTCGAAGGGCAGGTTCATGGAGCGCGGTCCGGGTATCGATCCGCGCACCAAACCATGGGGCGGTAACGATTCCCTGAAGCCGCAAATCAACCCTTCGAGACGGCCTGCCAGCCGATGTCGCGCCGGCAGAAGCCGCCCGGCCAGTCGATGGCATCGACCGCTGCATAGGCCCGAGCCTGCGCCTGTTTCACGTCGCGCCCGAGCCCGGTGACACCCAGCACCCGCCCGCCATTGGCGACGAGCAGGCCGTCGGCCAGCTTCGTTCCGGCATGGAAGACGAGCACGTCCTCCATCGCCTCCGCTTCCGCCAGCGGCCCGATCGCGCCCCCGCCCGTGATCGGGCCGGGATAGCCGCGCGAGGCCATGACGACGCACAGGGCCGCCTCGTCCCACCAGCGCAGATCGAAATTCGCAAGCACCCCGTCGCAGGCCGCGATCAGCGCCGCAACGAGATCCGTCTTGAGGCGCGGCATCAGCACCTGGCATTCGGGATCACCGAAGCGGACATTGTATTCGATGAGTTGCGGACCCTGCGCCGTGATCATCAGGCCGGCATAGAGCACGCCCCTGAACGGCATCCCGCGTGCCGCCATCGCCTTGAGCGTCGGGCGGATGATGCGCGCCATCACCTCGTCCTCGAGCGCCTTCTTCATGACGGGGGCCGGCGAATAGGCGCCCATGCCCCCCGTATTGGGTCCGGTATCGCCGTCACCGACCCGCTTGTGGTCCTGCGCCGAGGTCATGGCGACGGCATGCGTGCCGTCGCACAGGGCAAAGAAGCTCGCCTCCTCGCCGATCAGGCACTCCTCGATCACGACTTCCGCGCCGGCCTGGCCAAGTCCGCCGCCCAGCATCATGTCGATGGCGGCAACCGCCTCCGCGACGCTCATGGCCACGACGACGCCCTTGCCGGCGGCAAGCCCGTCCGCCTTGACGACGATGGGCGCTCCTTTCGCCTCGACATAAGCGCGCGCCCCTGCCGGGTCGGTGAAGCGGGCAAAGCGCGCCGTCGGGATGCCGGCTTCGATGCACAGCTCCTTGGTGAAAGCCTTGGAGCCTTCGAGCTGGGCTGCGGCCCGCGTCGGCCCGAAGGCCTTGAGGCCCGCTGCGGTCAGGTCGTCCACGAGGCCCGCCACCAGCGGCGCTTCGGGTCCCACCACCACGAGCCCCACCTTGTTGTCCCGGCAGAAGGTGATGACGTCGTCATGCCGTGAGACATCGAGACCCACATTCTCGCCGCAGGCTGCAGTGCCCGGATTGCCCGGCGCGATAAAGAGCCTGTCGCAGAGCGGACTGCCCGAGAGCTTCCAGGCCAGCGCATGTTCGCGTCCGCCCGATCCGATCAGCAGGATGTTCATGGCCGTCCCCGTTCCGTCAGCACGCGGATCCCTAGACCAGAATCGCCGCGTTTTGTATCGGTCATCGCAACAGGATGGTGTGATGAGCCAGGGTGCCCCCAGCAATCTGCAGGAATGGACCGTCTCCGGGTTGTCGGGCGCGCTCAAGCGCACGCTGGAGGACGCGTTCGGCTATGTGCGCCTGCGCGCCGAGATCTCGGGCTATCGCGGCCCCGTCTCGTCGGGCCATTGCTATTTCTCGCTCAAGGACGAGACCGCGAAGATCGACGCCGTGATCTGGAAGGGCCAGTTCCAGCGCCTGCGCGTCAAGCCGCAGGATGGCCTGGAGGTCATCGTCACGGGCCGCATCACGACCTTCCCCGGCAAGTCGAGCTATCAGATCATCGTCGATTCGCTGGAGCCGGCGGGCCTCGGCGCGCTGATGGCGATGATCGAGGAGCGCCGCCGCCGCCTCGCGGCCGAGGGCCTGTTCGACGAGGCGCGCAAGCGGCCGCTGCCGTTCCTGCCGCGTGTCGTGGGCGTGGTCACCTCGCCGACCGGCGCCGTGATCCGCGACATCCTGCATCGCCTGTCGGATCGTTTCCCGCGCGAGGTCCTGGTCTGGCCGGTGCGGGTGCAGGGCGAGACGAGTGCGGCGGAGATCGCCGCCGCCATTGCGGGCTTCAATGCCTTGCCCGAAGGCGGACCGGTGCCGCGTCCCGACGTGCTCATCGTGGCGCGCGGCGGCGGCTCGCTCGAGGACCTGATGTCCTTCAACGACGAGGCCGTGGTGCGTGCTGCCGCCGCCTCGCGCATCCCGCTCGTCGCAGCCATCGGCCACGAGACCGACTGGACGCTGATCGACATGGCGGCCGACCGGCGCGCGCCCACGCCCACGGGTGCTGCCGAAATGGTCGTGCCCGTGCGCGCCGAATTGCTGTTGAGCCTGTCCGATTTCGACCGGCGCCACCGCGAGGCGATGCTGCGGCTGTCGGAGCGTCGCAAGAGCGAGCTGCGCAGCCTGTCGCGCGCTTTGCCCACCGGCGAAAGCCTGCTGACCGCCCCTCGCCAGCGCCTGGACCTCGCCGTTGCGCGCCTCGCGCCGGGTCTGATGCGCAATGCCCGCGTCCACGAGACACGCCTTGTCGAGATGCGTCGGCGCCTCCAGCGTCAGGCGCCCGAGGCGCGGTTGCGCGAGGCCCGCCTGCGTCTGGCGGCGCTTGTCCAGCGCCTGCCGGGCGCGCTCGACCGCAATACCGAGCGCCGCCGCGAGCGCCTGGCCGCACAATCTGCCCGGCTGCGTGTCGCGCTTGCCGGTGTTGCCCGCGCCGAGACGCAGCGCATCCAGCGCGAAGGCTCCCGCCTGCGCGATCTCGATGCCCGCCGCCTCGCAGCCGCCCGCCGTCTCGTTGCCCGGGCCCGCGAGCGGTTGCAGAACATCGCGCAATTCGCGGCGAGCCTCGACTATCGCCGCGTGCTCCAGCGCGGCTATGCGGTGGTGCGCGGCGCGGGCGGGGTCATCGACCACGCCGCAGCGATCACGCCAGGCCAGCGGCTCGAGATCGAGTTCCGCGACGGGCGCGTCGCGGCCATTGCCGGGGAAGCCGGCACCGAGCCGGTCGAGCCGGCAGCCCGTCCCGCCCGGCCGCCTGTCCCGCGCAAGGGACCGCCGGGGACAGACCAGGGCAGCCTGTTCTGAGGCTGCCGGCATCTGGAGGATTTGCGCCGCGAAGCTTCATCGCCTAGATATGAGGCAGGATTGGTGTCGAGCCGGTCGTAACCGACTGTGTTTTCCTGTCATGGGCGCCAGCGATCAACGATCTTGACAGTGTTGGACCAGATGAACCGCCACGAGCGCCTGCCCCAGACCGAAGCGACCGTCCGTTACCTCGATGCCGATTTCGAGGTGACGAAGCCCGGCAGCTTCGTGCGCTGCGCCGTCAGCGGCAAGCCGATCCCGCTTGACGAACTCCGCTACTGGAGCGTGGCCCTGCAGGAGGCCTATGCCGACCCGGACATGATCGTCCAGCGCTTGCGCCGTTCCTGATCAGCCGCGCCGCAAGGCCCGCAGCAGCAGCGCATCGAGCAACTCCCCGTCCGAGGGTTCCAGCCGGACAGGCAGCGTGTCCACCTTCTCCCGCCACACAGCATCAAGACGCATCGCGTCCTTCTGCGTCGTCACAAGCCGTGCGCCGCACGCCTGCGCCTGCGCCTGCATCCGGGCGAGTTCCGCCTCGCCGAACGGGTGATGGTCCGCAAAGGCATGCCGCGCCACGATCCGCGCGCCCGTCTCTTCGAGCGTCTCGAAGAATTTTTCGGGTCGCCCGATCCCCGCAAAGGCCACCACGTCCGTGCCGCGCAAGGCGCTGGCGATCGTCGGATCGGGCACAAGCCGCGCCGCGAGCACCGGCCTGTCGGCCAGCATCGCGCGCAGGCTTGCAATCGAGGCGTGCCGCTCCCCGCCGACGAGCAGCAGCGCGTCGATCAGCGGTCCCTGCGCCGCCATGGCTGCCCGCAGAGGCCCCGCCGGCATCACGCAGCCATTGCCGATGCCCGCCCCGCCATCGACCACGGCAAGGCTCAGGTCCTTGGCGAGGGAGGGGTTCTGCATGCCATCATCCATCACGATGACGCTGCAGCGCTCCGGTTGCGCGTCGATGCAGGCGGCTCCGGCCGGGCGGTCGCGGGCGACGATCACCGGAACGCCGAGCGGGATCAGGAGGCGCGCCAGCAGCAGAGGTTCGTCGCCGACATCGGCGGCGGCATGCCGCTCCGGCTCCACGCGCAAGGGGCCGGCCATCCGCCCTCCGTGCCCCCGGCTGAGCACCGCCGGCCGCTCGCCCAGATCGACAAGGCGTGCAGCGATCGCAAGAACAGTGGGCGTCTTGCCCGCGCCCCCGGCGACGACATTGCCGACGCAGATGACCGGAAGCGCCACTCGCACGCCTGCGCGTCTGAGGCGGCGGGCGGAAACGAAGCCGAACAGCGCACCCAGTGGCGCCAGCAGCCGCGCGACGAATGTGGGCGTCTCCCGCCACCAGAAGGCGGGGGCCCTCACCGGCGCTCCGCGAGGTCGAGCGCCATCAGATAGGGCTCGATGGCCGCGACGGTCCGCTCGACGGCACCGCCAAGTCCCTGCACCGCCTCGAGACCGGCCCGCGCGAGCTGCCGCGTGCGCGCGGGATCGGCGATGAGGTCTCGGATCGTGCCTGCGAGGGTTGCCGCGCTGTTGACCTCGATGGCTCCGCCCGCCTTGGCCAGCGCCCCATAGACTGGCGTGAAATTGTGGACATGCGGCCCGTGCAGCAGGGCAGCGCCCAGCTTGGCCGGCTCGATCGGATTCTGCCCCCCGTGCGGCACCAGCGAACCGCCCATGAACACGATCGGCGCGAGCCTGAAATACAGGCCCATCTCGCCGATCGTGTCGCCGACATAGATGTCGGTCGCCCGGTCCGGATGGTCGCCGCGCGAGCGCTGCCCCGCGCGCAAGCCGTCCATGCGGGCAATGGCGGCAATGTCGCCGCCACGATGGGGATGGCGTGGCACGATCAGGGTGATGAGCCCTGGCGCGACCGGTGCGAGCGCCCGGTGGGCCGCGATGATCGCCTCATCCTCACCCGGATGTGTGGACGCTGCGAGCCAGGCCGGCCGCCCGGCCATCAGCCCGGTGAGCCGGGCCACCTGCGCCGGGTCGGCCGACGGCGCGGCCACGTCGAACTTGATGTTGCCGATATCGACCACGCGCGGGGCGCCCAGCGCACCCAGCCGGAAGGCATCCTGCTCGCTTTGGGCAAGGCACAGGTCGAAATGGCCCAGAAGTGCACGCGCCACGGCCGGTGCCCGCTGCCAGCGCCGGAACGAGCGCTCGGACATCCGGGCATTGCTGAGAAGCAGCGGGATGCCGCGCGCACGCGTCGCCGCGAGGAGGTTTGGCCAAAGCTCCGATTCGGCGATGACGGCGAGGTCTGGTTGCCAATGGTCGAGGAAGCGCCGCACGTGGGACGGGATGTCGAGCGGCACATATTGATGCAGCGCGCGCGCCGGCAGTCGCCGCTCCATGACCTGCGCCGAGGTGACGGTGCCCGAGGTCACGAGCACGTTGCAGCCGCGCTGCGTCAGCCGCGTCACGACCGGCAGCAGCGACACGGTCTCCCCGACGCTGGCTCCATGCAGCCAGACGAGCCGACCTTCGGGACGCGGGCGCCCCGGATATCCCTGGCGCTCGGCAATCCGGGTGCCGTCCTCCTTGCCGCGCTTGCGCCGCATGTTCAGGACCATGGGCGCCACAGGCGCCAGCAGGCTCATGCCCAGTCCGTAGGCGACGAGCGGCCAAGGGCGCGATGAGGGGCGCGATGAGGGGCGCGACGAGCCGCCATTCGCCCGTCCGTTCATGACGCGGACCTTCCGGCTGCATCGCGCGCCGCCACGATCGCTGCCCCCGGATCGGTCGAGCCGACAAGCGCATAGGCCCGCTCATGCGCCGCGTCGAGCCCGGCCTGCACCGCAAGCCGCGCCGCCTCAAGCGCATCCGCATCGGCATCGGGGGCGACATGAACGGGGTCGCCGATGACGACCGCGCCGCGTCCGAAGGGCAGGCCCATCGACGCCCGGTCCCAGCTGGCGAAGTCGTAGCGCCGGCTCGATACGACCGCGACCGGCACGATGGGGCGGCCCGACATGCGCGCGAGCGTGACGATACCCGGCCCGCAGACCCGCGCGACCTTCGGCACGTCGGCGGTGAGCACCATCATCTTGCCCTGCGCCAGCGCCCGCAACATCGCCCGAAGCGCCTGGGCGCCGCCCTTCTCGCGCACCTTGCGGCCAAGGGCTCCCGAGCCCCTGATCGCCTCGATGCCGAGATGGCGCAGCGCGATGGCGTTGAACTCGCCGTCGCCGTGCCGCGAGATCAGGGCGGCCGCCTCGTCCTGCGGCCGCTTCGCGAAATGCACCATGAAGTGCTGGCCATGCCACATGGCCGCAATCACCGGCATGGAGCCGATGCGCTCATAGGCGTCGGGCGGGTCGAGGGTCAGTTGCGTCGTGCGCCGCACCAGCTCGAGATAACGGGCGAGCAGCCAGCCGAGGCTGCCCTGGACGGCGCGGGAGCGGACGAGGCGCTTGAGCAACGGATCAGGACTTCATGACTGGTCAGGACTTGGCGGTCGAGGGATCGAGCAGGCGGTGCAGGTGCACGACGAAATAGCGCATATGGGCGTTGTCGACCGATTGCTGCGCCTTGGCCTTCCAGGCCGCATGCGCCGATGCGTAATCGGGGAAGATGCCGACGATGTCGAGCTTCGAGAGATCGCGGAACTCCATGGAGTCGAGGCGCACCAGCTCCCCTCCGAACACCAGATGCGGCAATTGCGGCTTCTTCGTCTCTTGCGTCATGGTCCCTGTCCCGGTCGGTGGCGGCAAGTGAGAGGTGACGGACACCGCGTCAGGGCAGGCGGGCATTGCGGCCGAGCTGGCCCTGCCCCTCTACCTCGCGCGCGGCGGCAGCGAGTTCCGCGTGCAGGCGCGGCCCGCTGGCCACCAGCGGCCCGTGCACCGGCTCGCGGGCATTGTAAATGAGCCGCGCGCCGCCCGTCGTCGTGACGGCCCCGCCCGCCTCCGTCAAGATCAGATCGGCGGCAGCAAGATCCCAGTCATGGGCATCGCTCGAAACGAGTCCGGCGTCGAACGCTCCCTCCGCGATGCGCGCGATGCGCAGGGCGAGCGAGGGCACCTTGCGACCGGGCCGGATTCCGGGCGCGAGACGGGCAAGCGCTTCGATGGCGGGACGTGGCCCGGTAACATGCGCACCGCTCAGTTGCTTCTGGTTCGATACGGCCATGGGAGTCCCGTTGAGAAGGGCGCCCTGGCCTGCCATCGCCGTGTAGACCTGTCCGAGCGCCGGCGCATCGAGTACGCCCGCGACCGGCTGCCCATGGGCCAGCAGCGCGATCGACACGCACCAGTCGCGCTCCCCTTCGAGAAAGGCGCGCGTGCCGTCGATCGGGTCGACGATCCAGACGAGTGCGGCCTCCAACCGCTCCGACGTATCGGCTGTTTCCTCCGACAGCCAGGCGGCCTGTGGCCAGAGCCGGCCGAGTTCTGCCTTGAGATAGGCATCGGCGGCGAGATCCGCCTCCGTGACGGGAGACCCTCCATCCTTGTGCCAGAGCCGCGCCGATGTGCGTCCACCGGGACGAAAATGCGCGAGCGCAATCTCGCCGGCCCGCCTTGCCGCCGCCTGGGCATGAGCGAGCGCAGTCCGCGCCATCTCGGCAGGTGGCACATTCATGCCGGCGGGGAGGGCGCGCGGTTTGCGGGTCATGTTCGCGGCCCCGGTGAGGGCCTCGGCCTGACGTTCGGTCTTCGGGCGAATGGCGCGCATTGAAGACAATCGATCCTCTCCGAAGCGCAACGCCTCGCTCGTCATCCGGTCCGCACCAGCCGTCGAAGCCGGCCGGCTTGCGACGGCGCTATCGGGCAGCACACGGATAACTGTGACAGCGGAACGTGAATCTTTCGCAAGCGATGCACGATCCTGCGGGCCTCTGGCGCCCCGATTGCGCCGCTTTTGTGATGAGCACGGCACGGAAAGGTTCCGTCAAGCCTGTTTTCGAGCAACGCCCCCTTAACCGTGCCCCTTAAGGCGCTGGGGCAGGTTTCCGGACGATGATCCCCTCGTGATCGGACAGCAGCCATCAGAGCCGCGTCGGTCGCGCCAGCGTCTGACAGGGACGCGTCTGACAGGGATCGAACATGCTGGACGAAGCCCGTCACGGCACCGGAGTGGCCATGCCCGCGCATGGCCGCTCCGGTGAACCGCCCGCCATCGCCGTCAGCCTGCGCGGAGCCCGCACGCGGCTCCTGCAGGATCTGGACGGCTTCACCGCAATTGCCTTGCGCCTGACGGCCGACCCGGACAGCGACGCGCCTGTCGAATTGCTGCTCATGCAGGGTGACGCGCGATCCCTCTCCATGGGCTTGCACGATCCCGACGAGGTCCTCGCGCTCTGGCGCGCCATCGCGGCCCGCAGCGGCCTGCCGCTCGTCGTCATCGACGAGACGGGTGCGCAACATGCGCTGTTTCCCCAGATCGGCCGCC
>JBIPLL010000267.1:0-4795 GCA_044368425.1 Beijerinckiaceae bacterium | reverse complement strand
CGGCCGCCTCGCAGGCGGAATGGCCACCGTGATGCTTGCGGCGCAGCCTTGAACGCGGGCAAGCTTCACGGAGCAGAACGGTCCGGAGCCGCTGACGCGCTCCACAGGCACAGGTCCGACATGGCCTCGAACGGTGGCAATCAAGCCCGGCAGGCAAAGCCGGCTCCGGCAGGCGACGAGCAGGGTGCGGCACTCAGGGCGCTGCGCGGCGTGCTTGTCGCCGTCATATCCTTTTCGGGCGTCATCAACCTTCTGGCGCTGACCGGCTCCCTGTTCATGCTCCAGGTCTATGACCGGGTGCTGACGAGCCGTTCGATCCCGACGCTCGTGGCCCTCTGCGCCATCGCGCTTGGCCTGTATGCCGTCCAGGGCGTGCTGGAGGTGATTCGCTCGCGTCTGCTGGTGCGTCTCGGCGCGCGGGTCGACGAGCATCTGGCAGGGCCTGTCTTCCGCGCACTGGTGAAGCTGCCCTTGCGCGGCATCAATGGCGGACAGGGCCTCGCACCGATGCGCGACCTCGATACGGTGCGCACCTTCCTGTCGAGTCAGGGACCTGCGGCGCTTGCCGACCTGCCCTGGATCCCGATCTACATCGCCTTCGTCTTCCTGCTGCACCCCCTGCTGGGCTGGGCGACGGTCGCGGGCGCGCTCGTCCTTGTCGTTCTGACGATCGTCACGGAATTCCGCTCGCGCGAATCGGCAAGGGCAGCTGCAGGTCAGGCGACGCAGCGTTTCGCACTCGCCGAATCGGCGCGCCGCAATGCCGAGGTCGTCACGGCCATGGGCTTTGCCCATCGGCTGGAGCGGCAATGGCTCGCCTCGAACGACCGTTATCTCGCCACCCATGAGCAGGCGAGCGATGTCTCGGGCGGTCTGGGCGCCGTGGCGCGCATCTTCCGCCTGATGCTGCAATCGGCGATCCTCGCGCTCGGCGCCTGGCTGACGATCCGCGGCGAGGTTTCGGCGGGCGTCATCATCGCCAGTTCCATCGCCTCGGCACGGGCGCTGGCTCCGGTCGACCAGTCCATTGCCAACTGGAAGGGCTTTTCGGCCGCACGCCAGTCATGGGGCAAGATTCGCGAGGTGCTGGCGGGCGTCGGCGGCGATGGCGAGCCCATGCCCCTGCCGGCCCCCGAAAAGGAACTGGCGGTCGAGGCGCTGTTCGTGGCTCCGCCGGGCCAGATGAAGCCCGTGATCCAGAACATCACGATGACGATCCCCGCCGGATCGGGCCTTGCCATCATCGGCCCCAGCGCCTCGGGCAAATCGACGCTGGTGCGTGCGCTGGCAGGCGTCTGGCCCGCGACGCGCGGCGAGGTTCGCCTCGACGGCGCCTCGATAGACCACTGGTCGCGCGAGGCGCTTGGACAGCATGTCGGCTACCTGCCGCAGGATATCGAACTGTTCGACGGCACGGTGGCGCAGAATATTTCCCGCTTCGCCGAGACGACCGAGGCCGAGGCCGTCGTCGCAGCCGCCCGCGCGGCCGGCGTGCATGAGATGGTGCTGCGCCTGTCAGACGGCTACGACACCCGGCTGGGCGAGGGTGGCGCGACGCTGTCCGCCGGACAGCGCCAGCGCCTGGGCCTGGCCCGGGCGCTCTATGGCGATCCCTTCCTCGTCATTCTCGACGAGCCAAACGCCCATCTCGACGCCCATGGCGAGGCGGCCCTCGTCGCCGCGATCCAGAATGCCCGTGCGCGTGGTGCCATCGTCATTCTCGTGGCACACCGCCCGAGCGTGCTGGCCGCCGTCGATCTCGTGGCCGTCATCGCCAATGGCGCGCTGCAATCCTTCGGCCCGCGCGACAAGGTGCTGTCCAAGCACTTGCGGCAGACGAATACCGGTTCTGGCAATACCAGCCCTGCAGCCCAGCTGACGGGAGCGGAGGGATGAGTTTGCCAGTCCATCGACATTCCACGCCGGTCGCGGTCCCGCTCGTCCTCGGGACGGGTGCCCCCGCCCCCGCCTCGCGGGTTGGCCGCTCGATTCGCCGCCTGACGCTCGTGGGCTACGTCGTGTGCGCAAGCCTCGTCTTCGGCTTCGGCGGCTGGGCGGCCGTCGCCACCCTGGCGGGCGCCGTCATCGCGCCGGCCACCATCGTGGTCGAGAGCAACCTCAAGAAGGTCCAGCACCCGACGGGCGGCGTCATCGGCGAGATCAACGTGCGCGAGGGCTCGCCGGTCAAGGCTGGCGACATCGTCGTGCGGCTCGACGAAACCGTGACCCGCGCCAATCTCGCCGTGGTGGTCAAGCAGCTCGACGAGCTGACCGGCCGACGCGCACGCCTGATCGCCGAGCGGGACGGTGCCGCAGACGTCGTTTTTCCGCCGGAGCTTCTGGCGCGTGCCGGCAATGAGGACGTGGCAACGATCCTCCATGGCGAACGCATGGTCTTTGCTGCCCGCCGCGACGCGCGCGAGGGCCAGAAGGCGCAGTTGCGCGAGCGGGTCTCGAACCTGCGGCAGGAAATCGAGGCACTCGATTCCCAGATCACGGCCCGCGCCTCGCAACTGCGGCTGATCTCGGAGGAGCTTGTCGGCGTGCGGGACCTGTTCCAGCGCAATCTCGTCCCGATCACGCGCATCAATCCGCTCTACCGTGAGGAAGCACGCCTCAACGGCGAGGTCGGGGCGCTCAGGGCCAACATCGCCCAGAGCCGGATTCGGATCGCCGAGACCGAGCTCCAGATCCTCCAGATCGACCAGGACCTGCGCGCCGAGGTTCTGCGTGACCTGCGCGACGCGGAGGCCAAGATCGCCGAGTTCGCGGAACGCCGGATTGCCGCACAGGACCAGCTCCGGCGCATTGACATCCGGGCACCGCAGGACGGGCTCGTGCACCAGCTCGCCGTGTTCACGGTCGGCGGCGTCATCGCGCCGGGCGAGACGCTGATGATGATCGTGCCCCAGACCGAAGCGCTCGCGATCGAGGCCAAGGTCGCGCCGCAGGACATCGACCAGGTCTTTGTGGGACGCGAGAGCTTCGTGCGGATGTCGGCCTTCAACCAGCGCACGACGCCGGAACTCGTCGGCCGCGTCTCGCGCGTGTCGCCCGATGCCACCAAGGACCAGCAGACGGGCCTGCATTACTTCGTCGCGCGCATCGAGGTGCCGCCTGAGGAAATGGCGAAGCTTGGCGCGCTCAAGCTCATGCCAGGCATGCCGGCGGAGGTTCACATCCCGACCGGTGACCGCACGGCGATGTCCTATTTCCTGAAGCCGCTGACCGATCAGGTCGCCCGCGCCTTCAGGGAAGACTGAGCGGAAAAGCCTGCACGATTTGCAGCCCTTGTCCGGGCGCGCTATGGCCGGACGGGGGCGGCGGGATCGCGCCGCCGACGGAGCTTTGATGGCAGCGCCAGATCCGACAAGCCAGCAGCAGGCGAGCGCGCCCGCGCCCGTAGCGGGCAAGGCCTCCCTGCCGCCCCAGACCTGGCCGCTGCTGCGCCGGCTCTGGCGCGAGCGCGTGCGCGCCCATCGCCGCACCATCGGGCTGATCCTGTTCTTCATCGTGCTGGGGGCAGGCGCCAACAGCCTCTACCCGCTGCTGGTCCGCGAGGCCTTCCAGGCGCTGGAGGCCCGCGACATGGGCATCCTGACCTATGCCCCGCTCGTGGTGCTCCTCGTCACGGGCCTCAAGGGCGGCTCGCTCTTCATGCAGCAGGTCCTGACCAACGGCGTCGTGACCCGCGTCGAGGCCGACATGCAATCGGCCCTCTATGCGCATCTGATCGATGCGGACCTCGCCCAGCTCGACCGCGAGCACGCCAGCGCGCTGACCCAGCGCTTCACGACGGATTTTGCCTTCATCCGTGAGGCACTGACACGGCTCTTCACGGTCTTCCTGCGCGACATCGCCATGGTGGTCGGCCTCATCGGCGTCATGATCTGGATCGACCCCTGGAGCACGCTGATCGCCGTGCTGGTGGCGCCGGTCCTGATTCCGCCCATTGCGCGCATCGGCCGGAAACTGCGCCGCGTCGCCACCGCGACGCAGGAAGAGATCGGCGCGATGGCAAGCATCGTCTCCGAGAGCCTGGCCGGGGTGCGCGTCGCCAAGACCTACGCGCTCGAGCCCTATCTGAAGGGCCGCGCGGCGAGAGCCTTCGAGGATGTGCGCGACCTCAAGATGAAGGCCGCCAATGCGCGCGCTCGTCTCGACCCGCTGCTCGAGATTGGCGCGGGCGTGGCAGTTGCCGCCGTCATCGTCTTCGTCGGCTGGCGCATCGCGGCCGGCACGACCACGCTGGGCGACTTCGCCGCCTATACCGGCGCGCTGCTGATGGCAGCACAGCCGGTGCGCACGCTCGGCAACCTCAACGCCATCGTCCAGGAGGCCTTGGCCGCGCTGACCCGCTATTTCGCCATTCTCGACGAGAAGCCGCGCATTGACGAGAAGCCAGCCGCCCCGGCACTCGCCGTCACGAGCGGCGCCCTCCGCTTCGAGGCCGTGAGCTTCCGCTATCGCGAGGATGCGCCCGCGCTGGAGCGCGTCGATCTCGACGTGCCGGCCGGCGGCGTGACCGCGCTTGTCGGACGCTCGGGCTCGGGCAAGTCGACCCTTATGGCGCTGGTGCCGCGCCTCTATGATGCGACAGCCGGGCGCGTCCTCATCGACGGGCAGGATGTCCGCGGCGTATCGATCGCCTCGCTTCGCCGTCACATCGCCATGGTCAGCCAGGACGTGACGCTCTTCGACGACACGGTGCGCGCCAATATCGCCTTCGGCTGGCCCGACCCCTCGCGCCCGGCCAACGATGCGGCCATCATGGACGCAGCGCGGGCCGCAGCGG
>JBIPLL010000672.1:0-18463 GCA_044368425.1 Beijerinckiaceae bacterium | reverse complement strand
TGTGGGGCGGGTGCATCCGTCTCCTCACATCAGCCTTAACGGCCTCGCTGTAACGACGCATTGGTCATGTCCTCAAGCCCCCGGGTGTACTGACGAGAGGGGTGACATCTTTCCTGAAACCGGGGGGATAAACATGACTACCTTCTGCTGGTTGCTTCTTTTTCAGCGTTACTTTTCTGGATTGTTGAAGCTTTGTGGAAATCATTTCAACAGGCTTACTATCCGCGCATAAGGAGCATAGAGGACTACATGAGGAGTGGGGTATCTGCAGAGTTTTACTCGCCAGCAATTATGCGCTCTTGGTCTTCGTCTTGGAAGTGGCACCATTTTATACCGATTATGCTTTGGGGCCACGTATGTCTTCCTCACGTCGCTATTTCTCTTGTTGGGCTGGTCCTTTGGTATCAGAGTCCTTAATCCTCCTCATTACAGATCGCTAATTGTCTGTTCGCGCCTTTCAATCCAGCCCCTCGAGTGGACAGGGCGCCATCATCATTCTGCTGCGCCGCCCCAGGCTCCCTGCCTGCCACTCAGGGGCAACGTTAGGCGTCCAGAAAGCCTGGCTAAGACCAGGCATTTATCTTTGGCTTATGAGTATTTCTATCCGTAGCCTGCAGAGCCAAAGTTCTGCGGAAATACAGTATCTGGCGACTAGGTTGCGCACCGACCGGAATACAAGCTGCGGCACTGTGCCTCGTGAGAGCGTCGGACTAAGAATTCCAAGGCGATTACGAAAGATGAAGCCACGACTGCCTGACGAAGCAGATACCACTTCAAAATGATAGATTTTTAATTTATAAAGTTCTTCAGAGGTACAACGATGGCTAGTTCTCAAGGTGTTTGGATCTGGGTTCTTGAAGACATCCGAACAGACTATCTGCAACAACTAAAGTCATGCAAGGCTAAAAGAGTTTACCTGAAGGTCTTTGATGGAAGAAGTAACCCCATGTTTTGGGACTTCCAGTGCAATGCAAATATTATTAATGATTTCAAGGACAATAATATCGAAGTATTTGGATGGGGGTACCACTATGGCACCAGTGATATTGCAAAACAGGTAAACGCTGTTCGGCAGGCTCTTGGCTGTGGCTTGGATGGATATGTAGTTGACGTGGAAGCTGAAGTCGAGGACACGGCAACACATAGCAATGTAGATAAGCTACTTGCTGCACTCAAGCCCTTGGTTCCTACCGGTGGGTTTGGGTATACAAGTTTTGGACATCCTGAATTCCATCCCAATGTTCCTTGGAAGATATTGGATAAATACTGTGACTTGGCCATGCCACAGATTTACTTTGAGAAATTTACATTTGGAAGAAACAATGAAGACGAGATTCAGCAATGTCTATCAGCTCACAAAAAATTAGGTCTGACCAAGGAAATTCAGCCGATTTGGGGATCCGAAAGCGATACTGTCCAGCCAGCATCACGAGCAGAGTTACAGGGTTACATAGATCGATTTCCGGGGTCGTCTATTTGGCGTGTACCAAACGTAAATGAAAGAGGCGATGCTTGGAATCTGAACTATGGTTCCTCAGCTCCCGTAATTACCACAGGAAGTACAACGCTTCCAACATTGCCAGTGCTCACCCGCATTTTGAAAAGAGGGAAAATAGGTAAAGATGTTGAAGATCTTCAGAGCGCTCTAAACGCTCAGGGGTTTAATGCAAGGAAAGTAGATGGTGACTTTGGGGATTACACAGAGAAAGCTGTAAGACGTTTTCAGCAAAAGGCTGGTCTGACCGTAGACGGAGAAGTTTGGACTGAAACATGGAAAGCCCTTGGTGGACAAACTCAAACACCCACCCCTACAAGCGGAAATCTTCAGAAACTAGCTGATTTTGCTGAAGACGAAGCGAAAAAGCAACTGAGTTGGTTTAATGCAAGCAGCGATGCAGAGAAATACCTAAATATTTTCCGAAAGCCAATGCAGGACTTAGGGCAGATTGGCAGCGCAAAAGTATTCTACGATTGGTGCGGAGCTTTTGTATACTACTGCTGTAAAGAAGTAGGTATTGACCTGCCGGTTCAACCCACTGGCTTTTGGGCAACTTTAGCATTAGTAGAATCATGGAAGTTTTGGGGTAAACAACAGGGCTTTTTCTTTGGTATAGGAGAGCAGGTGCCAAAGCGAGGTGACATTGTTATCTTCGACTGGGATGGAGATGGTGAGCTAAACCATATTGGGATTGTAAGAGGTTATACGCCTGGGGCGAATACAATCAATACATCTGAAGGTAACAAGCAAAACCAGAGTGGGAACTTCACACGCAGCCTATCTTCCGTGGCTGGTTTTATCCGTGTAGCTTAAAAAGTATGTAGAGAATAGAACAAAATTCGTCACCATGAAGAGGAATCCCTAGATCCTATCGGGTCCAGCGTATAGAGATGCAAGCCTGTCGAATTCACAAGTTGCAATTAATGGAGTTAAAATTTCCAATGAACCTCTTATGAATCGTAAACTATGGCAGCGTGATGAGCATCCAGCACTGTGAATGCTATGTAAAATGTCTAAGTATTGCCTAACATAAAGATTCAGAAGACGGGAGCGGATGAAGTCGCCGATGCAAAAGTCTTGACCCGGTGTGAGATCTCCCCCACCGTATTCACCGCTTCGGAGTGACCATGCTGATGCCCTACTTTTCCGCCTTGACCTGTCGCGGCTGCCTGCGCATTTTCTGCGGTTATGCGGCTTGCCAGGGTATGCTTTACCACAATAAGGGCAGTCAGCCAATAGAGACATGACTCAAACAGGCAACCCTCTCACCAGCATCATCGCCCTCTCAATCTCCGGCGGAGGACACCGGGCTGCGGCCTTTGGGCTGGGCACCATCGCCCTGCTGCAGGAACTGCAACTAATGGAAAAGGTTGGAGTTATCTCCACCGTGTCAGGCGGATCACTTGTGGGCAGCTTCTATCTCTGTGCTAAAGCCCGCTCTATTGGTGAAGCCGTGCAGGTAGGCCAGGAGGACATGGCTGTATCACTAGCTAGCTGGCAAAATGAGGGTTTTAGGACGCTGTTCTTCGAGCCGTTTCGAACGTTTCTGCACAGCCGCACCTTGGCCGAACAGCTGGTGAAAGAGCTGTTGCCGCTGTCTCTGAACCCACGCGAGAAACTGATTCGGAATGCTGCTCAGCGAGTCCATAGCCTGCTTGACCAACATGATTATCCCTCCCGTCTTGGCGACACAGCCGTGCTGGCTCTACTGAAAAGTCATAAGTGCCTGCCGAATCACGTCTTCTTTAACGCCGCCAATCTCACCTCCCTGGACCTGTTCCGTTTCGGTGTGACGCGCGATGGGGTCGACAAGCACGACTGCTTCGTGGTCAACAACGTTCTGATTCCTGTGGATCCAAACCCAAGCGATCCGGCAAGCGATCCGGTACGCGAACTGGCAGCAGGGCTGCGCATCGCCGACTGTGTCGCAGCTTCCTTCTGCTTCCCGCTTGGCTTTGAGCCGCTCGTGTTTCCTGACGACTTCCTGGAGGTCGAGCCCACCCTCAAGAGCCATGAGCAACAACAGTGCGTGTCCATCGTTCGCCGTCTTTGCCATGGTCATCGGGCTGTTGCTCTGATGGATGGTGGTCTCTACGACAACCTCGGCCTAGCCAGCCTGGAGGTGGCGATTCGATCGATTCGCGAGGAGGAGTCCAAGTGTTTGGGCATCGATCCGAGCAAAGCCGATCCCCGCCGCCAACAGATCTACGTCCTGGCCACGGATGTGGACAATATCCAGCCCGCCAACAAGTCGCTTGATCCCCACAAGCCAACTCAACCCAAGTCGGGCCCCCCGCTGCCGGGTCTAACTGACTGGCTGAAAGCCCTGCCAAGCATCTCAGGACTGCTGCTCAGCCCCCTGATGGTGTTGGGCGTATTCGGTACGCTGCCCCTCGTGTTTCTGCTGTGGTTGACGGCAAAAATGCCGCTGCTTCGATCGCCATTGCTGCGCTGGCTGCAGATGAGCCCCCGTTTCGGCCGGCCGCTGTTGGAGCTGGGAATTGTAGTTAGTCCAGAGCTGATCGCTGCCGCTGCCAACCCGCCCACGAGTCCAAAGGCGCTGAAGGATGTCGGCCATTTGTGGGTGGGCCGGCGGTTGGATGAACTTTTACCAGCCTTTAACGGCTACCTCAAGCGCACCCGTAACCTGACCTATCAATTTTTGAGTTACAAATACAAGAGTTTCGGCTGCGGTAACCCCAATACATTCCTTCTTCGTAACCTGATCTTCCAGTTGGCCCCGGGCCGTGACTGCGACCCAGCCACCAAACTCGATGAACTCACACGGCCCCTTGAGCCCTATGCAAAACAAGCCTCGCAGGAATGCCTCGATCCCGACAGCTGGATTCAAGCGAAGCTTCAGGCTATCGAATTTCTGACGTTAGAGCTTCATACGCCCCCCACGAATGTGGATTCAGAGCTGTTTACCAAGTTGGAGATCGATCTGGCCCTCAATCAAGCGCGGCTTTGCTGGAGTCAAATAATGGCCGTGATGGAGAATCCGTCTTACCCCGCCGCTTTGGCCACCGGCTCGACGATGGTGAGGCTGCTGCAGCCGGTGGCCTTGGCGGTGCAGCAGGCCTGGGGACCTCACGCTGATGGCAAGGCGCTGGTTGGCCAGCAGCTACTCTCCCGCATTTGCGAGATGGCCACCAATCTGCCCACCACCCTCTGGCTAGAGGACTATTGTTTTTATGTGCCGAGTCAGTACGACCCGATGGGTGACGCACTTGTCGTCCAGGGTGGCTGGTTCGTGGACGCCTCTCTGGTTCCTACCAACAGGCAAAAGCAAACCCTATATTTTAAGGTTGGACAGGCGGTGGATCTTGCAATTGCCGCCGGCGTGATTAACACCTGCTTCAATATTCTGGAATTCAGCGCCAGCGTCCTTCAGCCCAAGTTGCCAATCAGCACCAAACAGTCAAATCGCCCATGAATGAATATTGACGTCTATGCAAGGATATCATGCAGGCTCTAAAATTTTCAGGCTCCATTGGTTCAAGTTGCCTGATCCAGATGCTCCAAACTCCTCCTCACATCCTGTTTCAGCAGGAGCAGATCGAACAGCTACGAAAGGGAGTCAAACTCAAGTAAGGCGAATGGAAGCTTCGTAACTCCAATACCCGCCAGCAGACCAAGCGTCATGAGACGGGCTGTTTTACCAGTGATTTGGACTTGACCAATCCGAAACACCATTGGCCCTTAGCACCGTTGTTGATTTCTGTAGAGATGGCAGTCTGGCAAGGTGATTTTTTGTGGACCGAGCTTGATCAAGATGGTTCGCTTGATCGCAAACAGCGTGGAGCGGCTGATCGCCATTGAGCGCAGGGTTACTCGGTGTGAGGCCAGGAGTTAGAAGGGGGACATAGCTGCAAGGGCTGCCGGGGTGGAGGCTGCGGGGGAGGCTACCCAAGGTGGAGATGATGGCCTGTACCCCGGCGAAGCAGTGATGGCATATGACGCGCCAAGCCGTGCGAAAGCCTTGTAGCGCTGTGAACAGGTGGTTCTCGGACCCGTGAAGCAATTTGATGGTGGGCAGCATGTGCCGCTGAGGCTTGTCTTGAGTGAGGTTCTTAGACAAGCCAGGATAGAGTTGAGCTAGTTATTTTAGAGAGGAAGTTCATGAGTGAGTGGCACTTCAAGCTTGCCAATAATGAGTTCGGCGTGTGCCGAGCCGGTTCCATTAACTCATCGCCATGAACTCAAGGGCTAGCGATGCAGAAATGCATCAAATGCTCAAAGAATCTGGAGTACACCATCACCATGCGGCGGGATTACTCTATGCTTAATTTGTTCGTAAGTTGTACCTTCTATGTCTCATCTAGGGCGAAAGATTTTAGCTGTTCCGATAGCCCTTCTGCTGATGGTTGGCAGCACGCCTCATGGCCTCCGAGCCGGTTCTGAGCCTTTGGACAACAGCGGTCGGATCCCTTGCGATGCATTCGGGCGTATCGCCCCTTCTGGGTTGGACTCCCTCGAGCAGAGCCCCCCCATAGAACTCCTACCCGGGGCCATGATCACGGTCCCCGCTGTCTGCCCCGCCGAGCGCTATTTCCCCACCGGAGTGCTGCTCACCCCCGGAGCCACGTATCAAATTGACGCCCAAGGCCGCTGGCAAGACGGCTGGATCCGCATCGGCCCCAATGGCTGGCCCAGGCCCCTCATCGAAGCCTGGAATCGCCTACCTTGGAAACGCTTCTTTCTGCTCGGTGGAGCCATAGGCCGCTCAGAAGCGCATCTATTCCCGATTGGCCAGAGCCGCCGCTGGATCGCCCCGAGCACGCTGGCACAGGTTAAAAATAAACAACTATACTTGTTTGCCAATGATTGGCCTGGTATGTTGCACAACAATCGCAGTGTCCCTGATGTCAAGGGAGGGCCCTTGCGCGTCAGCATCACCCGCCTCAGCAAGTCTACCAACTGATTGTTTGTCATGATTCTCCTCTTCTCCAATCGCAAGGTCAATCTCGACGAGCAGGGTGCTGACATTTTTTTACCCTGCGAGAATCCGATCGGCGGCGAGGATGTGCTGCTAGCCACTGCCAATACTGCTGCGGCGGGCGACTGGATCGTCAACCTTGTTCCCTCCTCTCCGCAAGGCAATTGGAATAGTTGCGGGCCAAGCTGTGCCTTGCTGGCCGATCTCGTGCAGCGAATGAATGCCAGGGAACACGACGACAGCCCAGGCGGCCTCCGCTATGACCAGGTGAACAAAACCTACAACTGGATCTTCTTTGTTCCCGGTTACAGCTCATCGGCTAGTAGTGGACTTCTAAAAGCTAAGCAACTTGAAGAGGAGTATCAGGCTAATGTGATGCTCTTTTCCTGGCCTGCTGATCCTTCGGGAATCACCACCAACCCCATCCGAGCTTACCGGCAAGCCCAAGCCGCAGCCCGTGTTTCAGCGATCCAGCTCGATCAGACGCTCGAAGGGTTGAGCCAACTCTTCGCTGATCCCTTGCGCCAGAACAGCCAGCCCGTTGGCTTCAGGTTCTGTATGCTGATGCACAGCCTTGGCAACTATGTGTTTGAATCGTATGTGAAAGACCCCATCTATGTTGGTGAAACTGATATCTTTGATACGATCGTGCTACATCAGCCGGACATCAGCCAGTCGCGGCTGCATGAATGGATCGATAAGGTTCGCTTCAGAGACTCAATCTATCTGAGCTACAACACATACGATTCAGTCTTGAGGTTCTCCGGGCTCATCAATGATGTGCGGGCTGGCATTGCGGGTGGCAATGATCCCAGTAAAACTGTGAAGTTCATTGATTTCACCCACGGCAGGCACATTGCCGCCGATCACTTCATGTTCACTGGGCTAGACAACAAGATTGTCCAGGAGGCTTGCCGTCGCATGATCCGAGGAGTGCCAGGAGATGCGGCCTTCAATCTGACCCTGGATGGGGCCAATGGCTTCACCCTTCACCCCGACACCAATACCTATGTCCTCATGGACCCAGACTTGGAGATAAATCGGAGGTAGCCTCGTAAATTCGCGTCATCCTTGAGTACTGTTATCTATGGCCATCTTCTGGGGTGGAGCTAGGTATGTCCGAAAGCTCTCCTTGTAGCCATTGATTGCCTGATGATCACAGAAGCAAACCCTGTGATACGTATCTCTTGAAGTGAATCTCATTACCTTTGAAGCTGTCACGTCATTCCATTTGGTTGCTTAGTGCGGATCTCAAGGCTTCCTTTGATGAGCTGGTAATGTCCTACTAAATTTTTTGTGCGCCGTCGAACAAACCCCTCGAGTGGACAGGCCGCCACCACTTCTTTGCTGCGCCCCCGCAGGCTCCCTGCCTGCCACTCAGGGCCAGCGTTAAGGCCGAGGGCATCACCATGGGACTGTCGGAACGCGCCGAAGGCGGCCTTGTGGTTAGCCCCGGCAAACCCCGGTACCCTGACAGAGACTGCGTGGTGGCGACATAGCGATGAACTCCCGAGATCCGATCAAGGATTTCTTCACCTTCCTGCTCGGGGCCGTGCTCCTGTCGATGGGGGCGTTCCTGTTCTTCAACCAAATCATGGTGAGTTCGCAACCCATAGGCCGCGGACTCCGCTATGGCCAGGGCTTCGGGCGTTCCTGGGGGGGCGGCCATGGGACGGGCTTCGGCGGTGGTGGCTTCGGCATTCCCCAGGGCTTGGGCGACAGCTTCGGCCTGTTGCTAATCCCCCTGGCCATCGGGGTCTGCCTGCTGTTCGCGCTGCGCAATCAGCGCTGGGGCTGGTTTCTTGTGCTCTCTTCTGTGGCAGCCCTGGCGGCGGGAGTGCTGCAGACTTTGATCATGCGTTTCCAGCCCACCACGCTTTGGAATGTTCTCACGATGATGACATTGATCGGCAGCGGCGGCGCTTTGATGTTCCGTTCGCTCAGAAGTTACGACGATGGCAAGGAACGAAAAGACCGTTGATGATTTGCTCGCCGAGCTGGAGCGGCCTGCAAGTTCCGCCGGGGGGCATCCGCAAGGCAAGCTTCAAGGTGGCCAGGCCCGCCTGCCGGCTGGAGCGGCCTCCGGCTTAGGAGGCCGTTGGCTGCTGGCCGTCGCTCTTCTGGCTCTTGGGTTCGGTGGCGGATGGACCGCGGCGGCCATGAGGCCGCTGGCACACGGTGCTGCTGCGACCAAACCAGCCAAAGAGACCCGCCAGGATCTGCTGGCAGCCGGCTGGCAGGAATCGGATCAGGGGGTGTTCACCCGCCGTTGCCAGGACAACTGCCGCAAGGCCGTGCTCTATGGCGGCGGTGTGGCCGATGTGATGGAGGTGAACTGCCTGGACCGCCCCTGCGGAGAGATTCGGGCGAAGTTTGATGTATTGGATGGGCGCGGCCAGTCCTCCGCCAGTCCTGCTGATTCCGCCAGTCCCCTTGCTTCCGCTGCTCCAGCGATCACGACTACGCCAGCGGAGCCGGTACCTTCCGGCAGCGAACCAGCCCCGGGTAGTCCCGAGGCCCTGGCATTGCTGGCCTCCCTGGGCATCGCCCCACCAGCCGCTGCCGGTACTCCCCTGGGTCCCGACGACCAGCGCTTCTCACCGATCGCTATCGGCCATCTCACTCACCGACTCGTTGAGGTGAAACTGCTGCTCGATCAACTGGGCGCTGAGCAGAAGGAGCTGCACGACACCCTGCGGCTCGCCCATCTGCGCGGTGACCTGCGCCACCTTCAGCCCCCGGGAGGCGAAGGCGGTTATCAGCTCCCCGGTGGCGTCCAACTGCACCGCCGCGCTGGCCGCCGCCAGTGGCAGTACGGCCCTGAGGTGCAGGAGCTGGAAGCCCAGCTCAAGGCTCAGCAGGTCTATGAGCAAACCAACGGCCAGGCGGTCTGGAGCCTGGGAGCGGCCTTCTGGGAGCTGCGGTTTCCGAAGGGGTGAACCTCCCGACTTCATCACCTACGGCCCTGGCGATAGCTGGGGCTTTTTTGTTGGTGGGGGAGCGGAAAGGAGAGAGCCCGCCGGGTAGTCAAGAATAATGAGTTTTTCTACTACCCAACGCTCAAAATCAGCGGCGAGAAGGCGCTCTAGGGTTGACCGTGCTTCTAAACATCCCACCCGCTGTAATGTACTGTTGGGCGGCTTCATTAAACAAGAAACCGGTACTCCATCAGCCTATGTGAACCAATCTACTCTTCATCTCACTCTGCGGCGGGTCCAATAAATAGTTCCACGACCCGGCCGGCCTCGAATCGGAATACTAAACCATTGTAAAGAGAACCTACGACAATTTGCTTTTGCGAAGGAATGAACGATTGATCACGCGTGCCTTCGTAGGCGGCTTTTACCTCGGCGAAGGTGGATCCTATTCCTATGCCTTTCTTGGTTCTGAGGGCCGAGGGTGCTGTGAGTTTTATTGCGGCTAGATGCCAGTGGTTAAGCATCAGACTTGATAGACCAGGTTCGGCTACAAAGGTAAGAGTCAAGCCCATGCCACGGTATATCCAACTGCTTTCATATAGGCCATCTGCAGCTCTCTTCGAAGCCAGTGAGCGGCTTGAGGGTGGCCCAAACTTATTTCTGGTGGTGGTGGCAGTGCTGCCAATCCGCAGCCCATCAATCTCTGCTTGTATGTCCGGTAGCACGTTGCTGGCGGTTCCCATAGGAATGGTTACTGCGCTGCTTTCTCCCCCGCATAGAAGTCCGGTAAGGCGCTCACCAGCAATGCGGCGAAAACTAGGTGCCAGTGATGGGCTATCGGGATAAGTGTTATCCTTGGCTTTAAGGCGGCGGTAATCAGATGAAAGCCCAAGTAATCCAGATTTAATCACTAAATCGTTCCAAGTGCTTCTTCGGCTGCTGACAGCAATAGGTGGCTGTACATTGCTGATCTCTCCCAGCCATTGCCAACCGTTGGCAACAGGACGATAAAGCAAGAGCGGACAGCCACCGCTGCCGCAAACATCTGGGCTGATCAGATAAACAGCTGCCTCAAGCTTTCCATCTGCGTCAAGGTCGACGTCCGCATGCAAATAGCGATCTTGCAAGGCATAGGGGTTCTGCTCAGCTCTTTCACGGGAATGCTCTGGCAGCCGGTCCCTCCGGATAGCGTCCAGTAAAGTTCGAGTTGGGAGGTTTTTAGATGGAAGGCAAACCTCACCTTCGGTGAGCACATCCGGCAGAATGGGCGGCATGGCCAATGTGGATGTAGGAAAGCTTGTAGCTCCAAAGATAAAACCAAGGGCAATAGCACTTCCGAGTCTCAGTGAACAATGGCTGTTAGTCTGTGGAGACCAAATGCTCAAGCCCAGCTCTCCTCCCTTGCGTAATACATGGCACGGGCCCAGACGTCATTCATATAGTCACCGCCTGTAGTGCCCTGATCGGAATTTGGGGCAGCAAAGCCACGGCCGCCGTTATATCGAGAAACTGCAGTTTGCAGCTGGCCAGAAGATGATAGTGAAGGGAAGTCCCGCTCACATGCATTTACTTTATTGCGCAGGATACCCGTTGCTTGATTGATGTGCGCTTGACCAGCAGGTCCACCAGACGTCACTACCCTGTGAGATCGACGATCCACCTGCATCAAGCCAAAGCCGTTCCCGGCATCACCTGTCCCATCGCTCGCAAGCGCATTCCCTCCTCGGGATTCACGACTAACAATAGCGGCAAGCAGTGCTGGAGGTAGATTAAATTCTCGTGCTGCATCCACGAGCTTTAGCTTGTGTACCATCACACGGTTTCGATCGGTTTCGGCCATCTTTTCTGATGCCTGCATTCCATGAATTCCAATAGTAGGAAGATTGTCTTGGCTAGCTGTCCGATCCGAGGCACCCTTCGGTACGTAAGTGAAGAGAATCGTATTGGCGTCCGCTCCTCCAGGCAACTCACCCAGATCACCAAGATCAACATAAAAAGCGGCTACATAGCCCTGAATGCCGTTGAACATAACCTTGAGCCAGTCTTTACGATCTCCCACATCAGTCGTGTAGGAGGATGCGGCCAGGGCTTCCAGCACGGTTAAGGCTGATCCTGATGGAAGCCTTTCAAGGAGGGCTGCGGATACAGAAGGTTCATCGCGAAGGCTGAGGAAGCTGTCGACCCTATCGCTCACTCTGCCGACCTCCTGCCCCTGGTCAACGTAGAACGCGGCCACAAACCCAGTTTGACTGGAAACCTCAACTTGGTACCAATCATCACGTTGAGTACCATCAGCTTCATAGGTACCACCTGCCAGTTGGCGAATGATTACCAATGAGGTGTCTGGCGGAAGGTCAAGAATCGTGTTGTCTCTGGTGATTTTGGCATCGGATCGAAGCGCTACGGTAGTTCTTACCCTCCTACTTACTCGGGCAGCACGTCGACCACTGACCAGTGGAAGCGGCTGTGAATCGAAGCTGGCAATATCCAGGAATTCTGTGGGATCAAGCAAATCGCTGCGTCTTTGAAAGGGCGGGTTTTCGCGGACGGTAAGAAGGCCCGCCTTTGTGCCCGAGTACATCTCCAAGTGCAGCATAGAGTTTCCGGTAGTGGAAAGCCTACCGACAAGGCCGATCACATCCCCGCGTTTCACTCTCATCCCCTTGAGTAGACCACCCGTGGGGCGTGATAATTCACCATAGCGAGTCACATAGGCTGTGTGATCAACTTCTATGGCCACAGTTCCGGCGAAGAAATCATAAATATCCAACACAGTGCCATCTTCCATTGCAACCACTTCGGCTCCGACTTCGTCGATCAGGTCACATGCAGCATGGAGGCGATTACCGCCATCACGGTTAAAGCCGAACTGGCGCCCACCTGCACCAGGCTCTTTGTAGGGTAAAGTTGGCCTTTGCTTTAGCGGGAAAAGAGGAATTCGTGCTTGAAAATTGGGTTTTGAATTCTCGTTTAGCTTTAGAATAGTCTTACCGCTAGGATCTACCCGGCCATCTGGCGGATTTAACAGCACAACACGACGCTGAAATATTTTGATCCTGTCTGTAGTTACGGAGTCCATATTGCCGTTGGCTGTGAGCGGAGGGCTAGGCAGCAGTAAATGGAGTACATTATTTAGGAGTTCCTGCACAATACGTACGTCGTCACTTTTGTTCTCCCCGTCAACTCCAACAGACGCGCTGATTGCTTTCATTCAAAAACCTTAGTGTTTACAATAATTTTACCATACCGAGATTCTGAGCGTCTGTAGCGAAGGATACAGAGCAGGCAGGTCAACTCACGTTCTTAATATGCGAACGTCGGTTGTTATAATGTATAAATGCAAAGAGACGCCAAACTTTATTGTACGCAAATTGTGGCATAGCAGGGGCGATCTTTCTGAATTTGGAATAGGGAAAGAAATCATTCATCCTTGCATGCGACGGCGGAGGTATGTATCCGAATAAATGACACTAATTGATTAATCAGCTGACTCATGGATCTTCGAGCAAGATGATATTTTCATTATACGCCATGGGCGCGGATGCCATTCGTGAAAAAAAACTTGTCAACCTTCGTTTTTATTTATATCTTTGTATTGCAGGTATATGTTGATATGCGTAATTCTGCCCCAAGTCTCTCATTGCTAGCCATGGTTCACGGGTCCGCAAACCACCTGTTCATTGGGCTACACAACAGGAGGTGGCCTAAGTCCGCAGCGGCTATGCGGGGTGCAGGAGTTGGAGGCCCAGTTCAAGGCCCAGCAGGTGTTCGAGCAGACCTTAGACTTCGTACTCTAACGCCTGAGTTTGCATTCAACACCAGCACACTTGATGAACTGCGACAATCCATTAAGGGACTGCCGTAGATTTGATGCCACTGGCTGCCCATAGACTGCCTATCGTAAATGTGTGAACGGTCCCGATTTGCGCCATGGTTCCTGTTTCTGACCAGGCGACTGCCATCGTCGATGCAACCTTGCTGCGGGGCCGCAATTCCGTAGTGAGTTCGCCTGACTCGCTCGGTAGGGCCCTAGAGGGCACCAACGTACCAGTCTCCAGAGCCGACGACGCCAGCAGGGTTGAGGTGACGCTCTGCCGGAGCGCCAGCGAACTGGCCACTACCCTGCAACATGGCGCCTCGTTATCTCTAGGGGTGGTGCCGCTGCCGATCCCATTGCTCCAGGCACGCCAGCAATTCTTCGAATCACTTCGCACCACGGTGTTCAGCGTGTCGCTGGTCGTGCAGGCCCGCCGTGTCTTGCAGGCTCTGGAGGTGATGGATCCGGTTCTGATTCCCGGTCTACAGGTGCCGGGCGATTCTGCAGCGTTGGATGACTTCGTTGCCAAGTTCGGTGACAGCTACGTTCAATCACTGCGCTTGGGGGCCGAGCTGCAGGGGGTCTACACCTTCTTCGCCCAAACGCGAGAGGAGGCCCGGCAGGTGGAGCAGGCCTTCGGCGGGGCTTTGGCGGTGAGCGGCTTCACACTGGGCCCGGAGCTACAGCGCATGGCTTCAGATGTTGCCAATTCTACTGGGGTGAATAGCAGCTTTCGGGTAGCCGTGAGGGGTTTGGGCAGCCCGCCATCGCTGTCGACACCTGAGGAGCTGGAGGCCTTTGCCAAAGACTTCGGATCCATTACGCTTGATCGGCCGGAGTTGCTAACGCTCAAGACCCGGGGCTATGAAAAGGTGCCGGAGCTGCGCCAGGTCTTTGCGCCGGTTGCGGCTAACCGCGTGTTGTTCACGGGTGACGAGTTCGGCGCCGGCCTGCTGAGGCAGCAACAACGGCTGAAGGAGCTGGCAAACCAGTACGACTGGGTGGAGAGCACATATTTGCTGTACGGCCAGGAGCTGGATCCCAACTTGACCGTCAACCGCAGGCACCTCGATGAAGATCTCCTTGCCGTCCGCAAGCTTATGCGTGATTACTCCACCTCTCCCTCCAACCCGCTTGGGGCACCCACCCTTACATCTCTGAAGACCGGGAGCCCACGCCTTAACGTGCAGGTGATCAACGGCGAGCTGATGGGCGGCGGTGGGGGAGAAGCCTTCGGCTTCGCAGATGGCTTCGCTGAGCGAGCCACGGCCGTGCAGCACCGCACGCGCCTGGAGCGCGTTGGTCTGCGGGCGGGAGGCCGCATCGACCAGATCCGGCTCACTTACCGCTACGAGGCTGGTCCCCTGGGAACGACGGAACAAAGGGAGGAGGTGCATGGGCAAGCGGGTGGAAGCAATCTGGGCGACATGCAGCTCGGACCGGGCATGGGCATCGAGCGGATCGAGGCCAAGACCGGCACACGGGTGGATCGACTCACCCTCACCACCACGGACGGGCAGAGCCTCGGTGGCGGTGGTGATAGGGGCAACAGGAAGCTGCTATGGGAGCGCGCAGCCAACGAGGTTGTGTTGGGTTTCAGCGGCCGCGCCGGAAGTGAGCTCGATGCTCTTCGGGCCGTGGTGGCAGTCTTCAGCCCCCTGAAGTGGGAGAAGGTGCTTGAAGCGGAGGATCCCTGAGGGCCCCCCGGACCATCCTTCACCAGATCCTTGAAGTGGAACTCAGCGCAACATCCCCTTCACAGACCTTGCAAGCTGGGAGACCGTTCTTACCCATCCGCTCGCAGGAGATAGCCAACCCTGCCAAGGGATGCCAACCCCAGAACGCAACGCCTTGTTCAGCAGCTACCGCAACGAGGATGCCCAAGTAAATGCTGCATAAGCGCCCACTTTTTGCCTCTAACGCAATAATAGGGGTCACGTTAGCTGGACCAACATTACAAGGGATGAAGGGGAGCATCCGTAGATCGTCAAGGCCAATAGGATTAAAAACCCCATCGAATTAGTATCATGAATTTATCTACCAAGGACGAGATTAATCCGGCCTCACTGAGCCAGGAGGAAACAAGACATAGAATCTGGCTTTCTGGAGGTACCATTGCTGCTTGTTTCGTCTTCATTGGACTAATTACAACTGTATCCTTGTTTGGCAGCAATATAAGACTGCAGACACGAGTCAATGGGGTTGCCATACCGCAAAACGAAGCTGCGCTAAAAGCTCAAGAAGCTGTGCTAAAAGCACAAAATGAGAACGACAGAGAAACTCTGCGGTGGCTTACTACGGCAACCTTTCCCATGTTTTCTTCATGGATAGGAATTGTTCTTGCTTTCTACTTTGCGAGTGGTGCTACCAGAGCTACGAATGAAAGCTACCAAAAGCTTCTTGAAGATGCAAACAACAAGATAGTTGCAAGTGGAGCCCAGCCCGATGATAAGCTAAAAACTCTTGTTTTATCGTCTCAGGCTAAGGGGTTAACGTTTTACGAAACTGATCTAAGACTATCTCTTGCTCAAATAAAAAAGAAAATCGAAGACGCAAAGCCTCGGCAAAGACTGCTTGTGCTTAATAAGGAGGATAATACTTACCATGCAATCGTGACACTTTCAGACATTAGTAGCTATCTTGTTAACCCCAGTTTGGCAGGCCAGGGCGGGGACGCCGGACTTATTTCACTGGAAGAATACCTTTCGAATAGACCCAAAGAATCAGAGCCTTTGGTCGCTTTTTCCCCGCAAACTGAATCAGTTTACGACGCACGAGCTAAGATGCTTAACCAAAAAGCCAACAATCTAATTGTAACGGAAAGTGGGGAGTCGAATAGCAAAGTGATTGCATATCTTACTTCATCAGATATTGAGGCGCTTAGCCTCTGATACTCCCCTGAGAAATAGCCAACTTTCGTATCGCTCTTGGCTTGTCCGCTGCTTCTGGTTTGAGGCGGTACTCAGGCCAAACATAAGCGACACATCGCCAACTGAGTGCAAGGCAGTAGGTTGGAGAGGAATTTTTTTCCATCTAAATGCCTGTATATGCCTGAGAAATTAAGAAATGGCAATACAGTGCCTCCTGGAGGAATTAGTGGTTGTTACCAGGACCGATTCAATAAATGATGATTTTGATGCAGTCAATGAGACGCATTGTTTATGGGAGGGTTGGTCAGCTGGTTTTTTTACTATGATAACTTTGTAGCCACTGCGTGACGGTCTCAACCTGTTCTCCAGCTGACCCAGAAGCAGAAATACCTGTGTTTCGCTGGAAGCAGCTATCGAGACCACGATCACGAATTCAAGTACCTCGCTTGCTTCGCCGCTCATAGCAAAAAAGGCACTGGACCAGTTGAGAGGTTTTGATTTCGCTAAGCCGGAGCCCCCTAAGGAGCCCCGGCGGGAGGCCCAAGCCTCAGAGCACCGCCACCAAGCCGATGTGGCGAGCCTGAAGCTGGCGGGCCACCGCTTGGGCAGTGCGCAGCGGCATCAGGCGGGGCTTCTGGACCGCCCGGCCCCGGCTACCGAAGTGCAGGGAGAGGCGGGCTGAAGAGGGCTTGCTGGAACCGGCAGGCACCAGGACCACCACGCGGCGGATGGGGCAGCAGAGGGAAGCGGAGGCCATGGGATGGATGGCGAGGAACACCGGCTCCAACGCCCCACCGCAGCGGCCGGGCAAGGGCGCCGCAGGCGCTTGCGTCAGCCCTTGCGCGCGCCGAGGTGGATGGGGCAGTGCTGGTGTGGTGCTCGCCCCTGCCTTGGCTCCGACCCGTTCTGCTGACTACCGCTTGCAAGGTGGTGGTGTTCTTGGGGTTCCAGCGCCCCTCAGCACCGGATGAAACCTGCACTGGTTCTGGGGCCGGCTGGGGTCCAGTCCCGGTGTGCCGCTTGAGCAGCACCCGGTGCCCGCTATCACTCGATCCGCCTTGGAAGGCTGGCGGTGTCGATCAGGAGGTTCTGCAGGAGCTCACGGCTGCAAAGAAGCAAGTGGGCCAGGGCCGCAGCGGTGATCCGGGGTTCGGCCACAAGGTCACCGCGGCTGTCGGCCAGCGCAGTGCGGATCTCCCTGAGTTCCCGGCCGATGTTGGCCGCCATCTCGGCGGTGCTTTCGCGTCGCAGTGGCCTGGTTGTCTCCATGGGGGCATTCTGCAAAGCAGCCAGCGGACGCTCGATTCCCGAGATCATCCAGGCGCTGATCAGCCGCTCGTTTCTGATGGATCCGGCCGAGACCGTCTTCCGCGAATCGATCAGCTGACGGTTGAGCCCCAGCGCAGGGCCCACTCCGCCCGCTCGCGCTGCACCTCCAGCCGGATGCGGAGCATGGCGGCGCTATCGCCTGATCGTACCTTGCGCTGAGGTGCGGGTTTCTTGAGGCACGGCTCTTAGGGTGCGATGACGCCCCCTTTGACTAGCCAGGAACGCATCCATCCTAAAAACTCGTAATACCGATGAAGGAAGCAGATCTGAGCGAGTTTCAATAGACCGGTGATTCCGTACTGTCCTTGAAGCAATTGCTTCAACGATGATACGGATTCACAATTCATCCACATCCAGATGGCATAGCGCAACTCGCTTGCGGCAAAATCTCTCCGTGTCACTCTTGCTCCTACGCTGCCACTGTGCTCCCTGATGCAGACCAATGGAGGTTCAAAATTAATGACCTTTTGAATGTGCCTGTTCACGATGAGTGAGTATTCCAAGCGCATGCCCGTTTTTGAGCCTGTTCGAGAAAAATAGTGAATCGTTGAGCTCAGCACAGCAAGTGTTAGGCGCATCCCCGAAAGGTTTGTAAATGGATCATCATGCCGTTGGTGCTGAGTCTTTAGAAAAGCTGACTTGGGCCGACTCGACAGAGTGTCGTAACGTGCGAACCAGCATTCATGCCGAGGACTTTTGGCCCAGGATTCCTCTCCGAACACAAGATAATCCCCGAGGCTGATGCAATCTGAGCGCCAAGCCTTCCATTGCTCCTGATCTAAGCGTTCAAATCCTGGTCTATGGAGCAGATCATCATGGCAGAGAACAAACAACTGTGAATCGGGCGCTAGCAACATCTTCTGGTTCAGGTGATTGACGATGAATTGCAAATGTTGAACCGAAGTGAAGATTGCCTTCGTTTCGAGAATTGTAAGGTTGCAATCATCTTCAAGCTCAAGCGCTACGGCGTGGTCGCCATGGGTTTCTTTTCCATTGAGACTGATGATGACACGGCTAAACCAGGGCAGGCATGGAAGGACGGAATGGATGGCTTCCTTGAACATCTGGCCGCCGTTGTAGACGGGCATGAGT
>JBIPLL010000266.1:0-4808 GCA_044368425.1 Beijerinckiaceae bacterium | reverse complement strand
TGTCGGGATCGACGACGTAAGTGACCTTGCCCGCAACCGCCTTGACGCGCGCATCGGCAATGCGCCCGTCGGTGAACTGGGCAAGGCCCGCATCGCCGTCGACAAGGGCAACGGCGAGGCAATAGGGCGTGCTGAACTTGGCGCCATAGGGGGACGGGGGCGACTGCTTGAGCGCCAGCGGCTCCCAGAGCCGGTGCACCGTGCCTTCGCCGACCTCGCAGACGACGCTCGCCACATCCTCCGGCTTCAACCCCTGACGACGCAGGCTCAGCATGCAGTCGATATAGGGCTGGGTCATGGTCCCGCAGGCATAGGGCTTGAAGGCGACGTCGGCCGCAATCCAGCGGCTGCCGAGCCCGTCGGTGAGATGATGGAACTCCGGCGTCTTGAGAGAAGGCGCGAAGGCCTCGAACAGGCCGTGCGTGCCCTCGAAGACGGTTCCCGGGCCGTCAAAGCCCGCGCGCGCCAGCATCGCCGCGCGGATGCCGGCCTGCGCTGCCCAACCCGCATGCATCCGCTTGGTCGAGGAGCCGTCCGCGAGATATTCGATGATGCCCGAGGCCGCGCTGCCGGCAATGCCATAGGCATGCGCCGTCTGCTCCGCCGTCAGTCCCATGGCCTTCGCGGCAGCACCCGCGCAGGCAACCGTGCCGAGCACCGAGGTCGGGTGAAATCCGGCGCTGTGCACGCCCTTCTTCGCGACAAGTCCCAGCCGGCACATCACCTCGATGCCAACCGCAATCGCGGTCGTCACGGTCCGGCCGTCCAGCCCGTCGCGCTCGCCCAGCGCCAGCATCGCCGGCACGATCACGGCACCCGAATGGACCGGGCACCCCTCGAACGTGTTGTCGAAATCCTCGCCATGGGCGGCGACACCATTGACGAAGGCCGCTCCCCCCGCATCGAGGCCGCGGCTGCGGCCCATGATCGAGCAAGGCCCGTCGGCATCGAGACTGTCGACAACGGCCTTCGCATAGGGCTCGTGGCGCGCCGACAGGCTCAGGCCCACCGTATCGACCACCGTGGCGATGGTGGCGGCCCGCACGGTTTCGGGCAGGTTGTCATAGGTCAGGTTCTGCGCCCAAGCGGCGAGGCGCGCGGAAATCGTGTCGCCGGCGGCGATCGGTGTGTCGTCCATCGGAAAAGTCCTCGTCAGATGGCGCGCAGCGCCGACAGGCGGGAAAGGTCGGGAAGCGCGGCGATGCCAAGGCAGGTCGCGAGCAATTCGTCGCCGAAGGCGCGGCTCAGGCCCCCATGGGTGACATTGCCGTGGAACTTGGCGATGAGCTCGTCACGCGTCAGCGGCGCATGCCGCCCGCCGCGCATGTGCGGGCGCCGGATCTCGCGCACGGTGCCGTCGCGCAAGGTCGCGCGGATATGGCCGGTATAATTGTCGGGATAGGGATTGTCGGGATCGATCACGTAGCGGATGCGCTGGGCCAAAGCGAGGATGCGCGGATCGCGCGCCTTCTCGTCGGTGAACTGGGCCAGCCCCGCATCACCGTCGAAAAAGCCGACCGCCATGCCAAACGGCATCGAGAACTTCGCCGCATAGCCCGACGGGGGCGCATGCTTGTCGGCCAAAGGCTCCCAGAGCCGGTCGACCGGACCCTCCGCCGCCTCGCAGACGACATCCACGATATCGTCGGCCTGCACGCCGCTGGCGGCCAGCTCGATCATGCAGTCGATATAGGGATGGATCATCGTCCCGCAGGCATAGGGCTTGAACGCGATGGCCTCGAGCAGGAAGCTCTCGCCCAGCCCGTCCAGCATGCCGTCGAGCTTTGCCGGCGTGTCGCGGCTGAACACCTTGAACAGGTTGCGCCGCCCCTCGAAGATCGTGCGCGGGCCGACAAAGCGGGCCTGCCCGAGCATGGCCGCGCGATAGCCGCAATGGGCCGACCAGCCGGGATGCAGGCGCTTGGTCCAGGCGCCTTCCGTCAGGAACTCGCCGATGCCGGAGGAGAAGCTCCCCGCAATGCCAAGCGCCCGGCCCATCTGGAGCTTGTCGAGCCCGAGCGCCACGCCGGTGCCGGCCGCGGCACCGATTGTGCCGAGAATGCCGACCGGATGGAAGCCGGCCTTGTGAATGGCGCCGGGAACGACCTGATTGATCCGGCAGACGGTTTCGAGGCCAGCCACGATGCCGCGCAGCGCATCCGCGCCGCTGCGCTTGTGGCGCTCGCAGGCGGCGAGAACGGCCGGGATCACCATGGCGCCGACGCGGATGGGCGCGCCTTCGAGCGTGTCGTCGAAATCCTCGCCGTGGATCGCGGTGCCGTTGACGAGTGCGGCACCCGCCGCATCGAGCCCGCGCGCATGGCCGATGGCGGTGCACGAACCTTCGCCGTCCCAGCCCTTGAGGATGGCGGCGATATAGTCCGATTGCCGCGCCGCCACGCACAGGCCGGCCGCGTCGAGCAGATCATCCAGCGCAACGTCGAGCGTGCGCTGCGGCAGCCTGTCGAGCGAGATGCCGATCAGCTTTTCGGCGAAAAGCTCTGCCAGCGCCTCGCCGGGGGCGATGCGCTGCGGTGCCATCTTGCCTGCCTTGTCGTCGTGTCCGCTCATCGGGCTGTCTCCTGTGTGCCTTCGGTTCGCGTCAGGCCGGCGAGCGCCGACTTCCGCAGGCCGATCCGCAGCAATTCGAGCGCGACGGCCTGGTCATCCTCGATGTCGAGGCTGACCTCCGGGCCGAAGCTGCGGATGTAGAATTCCTGGATGGGTGGGTCCTTGGCCTGGAAGATCAGGCCCGCGACGCCGAACGTGGCGATGATCTCGCGGATCAGGTCCGTGCGCGGTTCCTCAACGCCCTCGGTGATGCCCTCGGCCTGCACGAGCACGCGCCACGGGCCGACGCCCTTGAGCTGCTCGATCTCGCGGATGATGCCGCCATGCAGCGAGGGGCGGGGATCGGAGCCCTTGCGGCCGGCCTCCGCCACGACCTTGAGCCCGGCCGCCGCGGCCTGCTCGACAAGCCGAAGCTTGTCCGCTGTCGGCATCAGCACCTGCGCGCTCGACACCTCGACGCCTTCCGCGCCGACATCGAGCGCGCGGGCGAAGTAATCGCGCGAAACGCCCTGCAGCCAGGCGGCCTCGCTCGCATCTCCCGCGAGAAACACCCCGATCCCGGCATCGCGAAGCTGGCATATCTTCCGGCGAAGCGCCGCTTCCGGCAGCACGCGCCAGTGACCGATGGCAAACTTCACCCAGTCGACATGGGGCCCCGCCGTCTCGATGAGATCGGCGATCCGGTTTGCGCCGTAACCCCTGTCCGCGACGATGGTCAGCCCTGTCTCACGCGGCTTTGACGCCCTGTCGGCGCCCCGTATAAGCGCGAAGGCCGAAACGTCCGATCCTTGCCCGGTCATCCTGTTCTCACTCACGCTGCGTGTCCAAAACGATGCCTGAAGCCCTTGCCGAACTGGGAGCTTCGGCCCTGATCCTGCTCGCGCTTGCCGCAATGGCGGCGGGCGCCTTCGGTGCCGTCTTCGGCCTTGGCGCCGGCATCCTGCTGTCCTTCGCCGTGACTGGCATCTTCGGCGTCGAGGCAGTCGTACCGGTCGTCTCGACCGCGATGATGGTCGCCAATGCGGGCCGTATCTATGCCTATCGCGGGCAGGTGAGCCGCCGGCCATTGCTGATCGCGCTCTCCGCTGCCGTGCCGGGCGCCATCGTCGGTGCGAAGGTGCACGCACTGCTGCCTACCGCTGCTGTCGCCGCCGTGATCGGCATCATCCTGATCCTCTCGGTTCCGATCGGCCGCTTCGCCCGCGCCCATGACCGCCGTCTGGGCGACAAGGGCTTGGCTGTTGCCTCGCTCGCGCTGGGCTTTCTCGGCAGTCTGGGGATCGGAGCGGGTGCACTCGCCATCCCCGTCCTCCTGGCAAGCGGCCTCACGGGTGCGGCCCTGATCGCGACCGATTCCGCTCTGGCGGTCGGCGTGTCGCTGGCCCGCATCGGGTCGTTCTCTGCCATCGGCCTCCTGCCGCCGGAGCGCCTCTTTGCCGCCCTGCTGATCGGACTTGCGACGATACCCGGGGCCTGGCTCGGCGCCCGCATCGTGGCACGCGCCGGCATCCGTCGTCACACATTGGCGGTCGAGGGCTTCGCCATCGGCGCCGGTCTGTTCTTCATCTGGCAGGCCCTTCGCTAGGGACGGGGAAGCGGCGGCGCTCACGCCGCCGTCTCCGCAAGCTTCGCCTTGCGGCTGTCGCGCCATTCCCGGACCAGGGCGATCACCACAAACAGGACGGCTGTGGCCAGCAGTCCGATGGTGATCTTGTCCTCAAGGAAGATCGAATGGTCGCCGCCCGAGAGCTGGAGCGAGCGCCGGTAATTCGACTCGACCAGCGGCCCCAGAACAACGCCAAGCACCGCCGGCAGGAACGGGAACCCCGTCATGCGCATCAGGAAGCCGACAAACCCGCCGAACAGCACGATCCCGATGTCGAACATCGTCGAGTTGATCGTGTAGATGCCCGACACGACCAGCGCGAAGACGAAGGCCGCGAGATAGGGGCGGGGCCGGTTCACGAGCCAGATACAGACGGGCAGGATCATGATGCCGACGATGATCTGCGCCAGCGTCGCCACCAGCGACCCCGTATAGAGGCCGAGCACGACGTCTGCGTTCTGCTCGAAAAGTCGCGGACCGGGCATGAGCCCGTGGATAAGTAACCCGCCAAGCAGCACCGCCGCCGAGTTCGACCCCGGAATGCCGAAGGACAGGAGCGGGATGAGCGCTGCGCTGGCGACCGTGTTGTTGGCGGCTTCCGGCGCGGCAATGCCCTCCGGCGACCCCTTGC
>JBIPLL010000265.1:0-4813 GCA_044368425.1 Beijerinckiaceae bacterium | reverse complement strand
CCGACCATCAGCACGCCGCCAATATTGGGATTGGTGGCATAGCCCCACTGGGTGCGCTTGAGCACCTCGTATCCCTCGCCCTTGACGTCGAGGGCGCAGCCCCCGCCATGCACGAGCGGAATGACGCCGTCGATGTCGGGGTGGTCCGCCAGCAGCCCCGAGCGCTCGATCTCCTGCGCGATGAAGCGCGCGACCGAGGCCGAGCAGTTCACGCTCGTCAGGATGCCGATATAGTTGCGCGTACCGACGGCGCCACTGGCCCGGCGGAAGCCCTCGAAGGTTGCGCGTGCGCTTTCGGATAGGATCTCCTCGTTGCGTGCATCTTTCGAATAGGCGTAATCGCGCGCGAAATCGCGCATCTCGACATTGTGCTCGTGCACCCAATCTCCGGGGGCAATCGGGCGCGAAGCGAAGCCGATGATCTGTCCGAACTTGCGGACAGGCTCGCCGGCAGGGATGCCGGCAACCGCGAGCTTGTGCCCGCGCGGCACCCGCTCGCGCGCGGTCACACCTGCCGCTTGTGCGCCAGCTTCGACGGAATCGACGGCTGTAACGACATTATCGCCCGAATCCAGCCGGATGACGCGCGGATTCGTGCCATTTGCGGCAGAACGCGCGGAGGCGGGAGCAAGTGTCGGAGGCGGGGAGACGAGGCTGGTCATGGCTTGGCTCCGCCGGCGGGACCGGCTTCTGGACGAGGTCGCGAAGGTTTCACGGGCACGGACCAGAATGCAAGAGGGCATGTTGCGGGTTTTCGCGGCGGGGTTGCGATTTGAGCGAAAGCGCGCGCCTCCTCTTGCGACCGTTCCCGGGTCATGTCCGGCGTGGCGCAAACACCTGACCGGCGCGCCGAGGACTGCCGCTTGCGGCGGGGCGCGTGCCGCGACACTCTTCGCCTGCCTGCCCGGAGAATGATCGATGCAAAAGCCCGCCGCCCCCGCCTCGCTGCCCCCGCTCACGCTGCCGCTCGATACGCTCCTGCCGATCGATGCGGCGCATGCCGTGCTGGTTGGTCGCGTCTGGCGCCCCGACGTCGACGGACCCGCCATCGTCGCCGTCCGCATGGCTGCGGACGGGCCGCGCCTCGTCGACGTCTCTGCCTGGGCCCCGACCATGCGCGACCTCTGCGAGGCCGCCGATCCCCTCGCGCTGGCGGCGATGGCCGGCGAGGATCTGGGGCCGCTGGCCGCGATTGCCGCCAACACGCCACCCGATACCCGTGATGGCGCGCGTCCGTGGCTGCTTGCGCCCACCGACCTGCAGGCCGTCAAGGCGGCGGGCGTCACCTTCGCCATCTCGATGCTGGAGCGGGTCATCGAGGAGCGCGCGCGCGGCAATCCGGAGGGAGCGGCCGCGATCCGGGCCGAGATCGTGCGCCTCATCGGTGACGATCTCTCGCGCCTGAAGCCCGGCTCGCCCGAGGCGATGCGCCTGAAGCAGGTGCTGATCGCTCAGGGCGCCTGGAGCCAGTATCTGGAAGTCGGGATCGGCCCCGATGCCGAGATATTCACCAAGGCCCCGCCCATGGCGGCGGTCGGCACGGGCGCCGATGCCGGCATCCACCCCGCCTCCAGCTGGAACAATCCCGAGCCCGAAGTCGTGCTCGTCGTCAATTCGCGCGGCGCCATCATCGGCGCCACGCTCGGCAACGACGTCAACCTGCGCGATGTCGAGGGACGCTCCGCCCTGCTCCTCGGCAAGGCGAAGGACAATAATGCAAGCGCCACGCTGGGGCCGTTCATCCGGCTGTTCGATGGTCGCTTCACGCTCGATCGCGTGCGCGCCATCACGGTCTCGCTGAAGGTGGAGGGGGCGGATGGCTTCGTGCTCGAGGGCTCGTCGTCGCTTGCCCGCATCAGCCGCGATCCGGCCGACCTCGTCGCCCAGATGATCGGCCCCCATCATCAATATCCGGACGGGGCGGTTCTCTATCTCGGCACCATGTTCGCGCCGATCCAGGATCGCGACGCGCCGGGACAGGGCTTCACCCACAAGGCTGGCGATATCGTGACCATCGCGACCGACGATCTCGGCTCCCTGCGCAATCGCATGCGCTCGACGCAGGACTGCCCGCCTTGGGCCTTCGGAACCGGGGCACTCATGCGCAATCTTGCGCGCCGGGGCCTGCTCGCGAAATCCTGACCCGTGGCTCGCGCATGATCCCGGCCGGCAGCCTCCCGCGCCGCGCAGGCGGTGCAGGGCGCCTATGCCGGGGGGCACTTGCACCATGCGAGCCACCGGCCTACCTGTGCGCTCACGGGTTCCGGATGCGTCCGCGCGCCTGAACCGCAGCGTCAGATCGAGAAGACGCGGACCTCGGTCCGCGGTCAGGGAGGCCGGCTTGGCCCGAGACGTCACCGACAACGAGCCGATCGGCTCGCGCGACGACCTCGTCGCCTGGTTCGCCGAAGGCGAGAAGCCGAAGTCGCGTTTCCGGCTCGGCACCGAGCACGAGAAATTCCCGTTCTACCTCGCCGACCATTCGCCCGTACCCTATGCGGGTCCCCGTGGTATCGAGCGCCTCCTGCGCGGCATGGAAGGCCTGCTCGGCTGGGAGCCGATCATGGACGGGGAGGCGATCATCGGCCTCCACGACGTGACGGGCGGCGGCGCGATCTCGCTTGAGCCGGGCGGGCAGTTCGAACTGTCGGGAGCTCCCGTCGACAATGTCCACCAGACGGCTGCGGAACTCGCCGCTCACATCGCGCAGGTCAACGAGATCGCCCGTCCGCTCGGGATTGGCTTCCTTGCGCTCGGCCATGCGCCGACCTGGACGCGGGCGCAGGTTCCCGTGATGCCCAAGGGCCGCTACCGGATCATGTCGAACTACATGCCGAAGGTCGGATCCCGGGGCCTCGACATGATGTTCCGCACATGCACGGTGCAGGTGAATCTCGATTTCGGCAGCGAGCCCGACATGGTGCGCAAGCTGCGCGCCTCTCTGGCCCTTCAGCCGATTGCCACCGCGCTTTTCGCCAATTCGCCGTTCAGCGAGGGCCGCCTGAACGGATCACGTTCCGAGCGTTCGCAGATCTGGCGCGACACCGATCCCCATCGCACCGGCATGCTGCCTTTCGCCTTCGAGGAGGGCATGGGCTACGAGCGCTATGTCGATTACGCGCTCGACGTGCCGATGTATTTCGTCAAGCGCGGGACGACCTATCACGACGTCGCCGGAGCCTCCTTCCGCGACCTCATGGCCGGGCGTCTCGATGCGCTTCCCGGCGAGCGCGCCACCATGTCCGACTGGGCCAACCACCTGTCGACCATCTTCCCGGAAGTCCGCCTCAAGCGCTACCTCGAGATGCGCGGTGCCGATGCAGGCCCGATGCCAATGCTCGTCGCGCTGCCGGCCCTCTTCGTCGGCCTGCTCTATGACGAGGCGGCACTGGACGGAGCGCTTGATCTCGCCAGGGGCTGGACCGCAGCGCAGCGTCAGGCCTTGCGCGATGCGGTTCCGGTCGAGGGGCTTCATGCCCGTATCGGCGGGCGCAGCGTCCGCGAGATCGCGGCCGACATGCTGGTGCTGGCCCGCGCCGGCTTGCGAGCCCGTGCCTGCCGCGATGCGCAGGGTCGCGACGAGAGCCATCATCTCGATGTCCTCGACGAGATCGTCGCCTCGGGCCTGAGCCCGGCCGACCGGCTGGTCGAGCTCTTCGGCGGTGCCTGGGGCGGATCGGTCGATCCGGTCTTTGCCGCCAACGCCTATTGAGGCATCCATCATCCCGGCAAATGGGTCCATGACCGTCCTGCATTTGTGGCGGCATGGCCTCGCGCCTTAACATGTGCTGCCCGCACGGCTGCCGGGCCGGCCGGATTCCTTCATGCCCCAGACGCGCCTCACAGGCCTCGATTACGCCGCCTATGCCACGACGGTTTTCGCCTGGGGCACGAGCTGGATTGCGCTGCGGCTTCAGGTGGGAACGGTTGCGCCCGAAATTTCGGTTCTCTGGCGCTTCATCATCGCGGCCAGCCTGATGTGGGTCTGGGCCTGGGCGCGCGGCTATCCGCTGCGCTATCCTCCCGCCATGCATCTGCGCTTCGCCGGCATGGGGCTGTTCCTGTTCTCGACGAATTTCGTGCTGTTCTATTACGGCAGCCTGACGATCCCCTCCGGACTGCTCGCGGTCGCCTTCTCCTTCGCCTCCGTTGTGAACATGCTGTTGGCCGGGCTCGTGCTGCGCCAGCCCATCGAGCGGCGCGTGATGTTCGCCGGCTTTCTGGGTGCATCGGGTGTGGTCCTGATGTTCTGGCCGCAGATTGCCGGCGCCGGCTTCGACCGTGGCGCGCTGATCGGCCTTGTCCTGTGCCTCCTCGGCACGCTGTCCTTCTGCGCCGGCAATCTGATTTCGGGTGCCACGCAGCGGGCAGGCGTCAGCGTCACCTCGGCCAGCGCCTGGGGCATGGTCTATGGCGCGCTGGTCCTTCTCGTCGTCAGTCTCGTGCGTGGCCACGCCTTCATCATCGAGCCCACGGTGACCTATATCGGCGGGCTTCTCTATCTTGCGGTGATCTCTTCGGTGGTGGCCTTTGCGGCCTATCTGACATTGCTGGGGCGCATCGGCGGCGCTCGGGCCGGCTATGCAACCGTGATGTTTCCGGTGGTCGCGCTCGCCATCTCGACGGTCTTCGAGGGTTATGTCTGGTCCTGGCCCGCCAGGATCGGCCTCGTCTGCGTGCTCGTCGGCAACCTCATCGTATTAGCGCCGCGATCAAGGCTGTAATTGCTGAGATGCACCGTAAGAGCAGATTGCTGGCGCGTCTTTCTGAAGCGGGAATGAAAAACTGGCGATGGAGAACAGATAAAGTCGTT
>JBIPLL010000264.1:0-4819 GCA_044368425.1 Beijerinckiaceae bacterium | reverse complement strand
GCGCCCTGCGCCGTGAAGAAGTCCTTCTCGCCGAAGGCGGCTTCCAGCATGTCCTGCGGATTGAGCGCGGCCTGCACGGCGCGGCGCAGCTCCACATTCGTCATGATCCCCTTGCGGAGATTCATGGCGAAGACGGGGAAGCCGAACGGCTTGAGGATCACCGGCTGCACACTCGGCCGCGACTTCAGGCGGTCGAGCGCCTCGGTCGGCACCGATTCCGAGTAATGATGCTGGCCGGCGAGCAGCGCCTCGACGCGCGCATTCGGGTCCGTCACAGGAACGAAGCGGATCTCGTCGAGGAAGGCGGCGCGCGCCCCGGCATAGCCGGAAGCCGGCTCGCTGCGCGGCTTGTAGCCGTCGAAGCGCACGAAGCGGATGAACTGGTCGGGCCGGCGCTCGGCCAGGCGATAAGGACCGGTCCCGACGGGCTCGGCCAGCGGATTGGCCTGCTTCTCGGACGGCAGCATCACGGCGGCGCTGTTGTTGAAGGACAAGAGCGACAGGAGCGGCGCGAGCGGCTCGGAGAGCGTCATGCGCACCGTATGGCTATCGACCTTCTCGACGCCCTTGACCGTGGAGGCGATGGCCTTGCCGCGCGGCGAGATGTCGAGCCAGCGCTTGAGGGAGGCGACTGCATCGTCGGCGTCGAAGGCGGTGCCGTCATGGAAGGTCACGCCCGTGCGCAGCTTGATCGTGACCGAGCGGCCGCCATCGGCGAGCTCCGGCATGTCTGCCGCCAGAAGCGGCTTCACGTTCCAGCTCGCGTCGAACGTGTAGAGCGTCTCCAGCATGTGCTGGGTGACCATGCCAACGATGTCGGTGGTGGACACCATCGGGTCGAGCGTCGGCGGCTCGCCGATCATCGAGACATTGATGGCGCCGCCCTTGCGCGGCTGCGCCTGTGCCTGTGCAGCCTGCGGAGCGAACGCCCCGGCCACCAGCGCCGCGACCGTCAGGCCCAGCGCATATTGCAGGGAACGGCGTTTCGCATTCATGCTGTCCAGCGACATTGCCTTGATCCTCCGGCTTCCTTGACTTCCATAATAACGGAATGTTTTTCGTTATTATGGAGTATTAACCGGGGCGCATGACCTGTCAAGAACGCGCACGGCCCGCCCCGTTTCCGGAGCGGGCCGCATCTGGCCGAAGCGAGGGGATCAGGCCGCGATGACCCCGTAATGGGCATCGACCGGCTTGCCGCCATTGATCGGGGTGATGTCCTGCGGACAGGCCGAGAAGGCGACGATGCAGTCCATCTGCGCGCGCAGCACCACGTAATCGCCCTTCGAGCCGACAGGCCGCCCCTGCGTGAGGCTGAGATCCGCCTCGATCGGGATATTCATGAACAGGTTGAGCGGCTGCGGAGTAAAAGGCATGGACAGGCCGAGCTCGCCAAGCCCCTCCATCATGTTGTCCGAGCAGTTGCGGTGGTAGCTCGTGCAGCCCAGCCGCTCATAGCGCCAGCGGTCGCAGGCGGCCATCAGCGTGTCGTGGATGCCCGGCGAGGTGTCTTCCTCCAGCACGAGGATCGGCTCGCGATGATTGGTGAACAGGCTGTCGCCCACCTTCGGCATCACGCGCCCGTTTTCGACGCGCGTATGTTCCATCGACATGAACTGCAGGGGATCCTCTGCCTTGAAGGCCCAGGTATCGACGACCTGCGTGCCATGGGTGTTGCGGACCACGATAGCCTCCCCCGCCTTCAGGCGGACGGCCTTGCCGTGGCTGGCGGGAATGACTTCGGTGCAGGTGAAGGGCATCGCATCCTCCGGTGGCAAGATCAGGATCGGCTTCAGGAGCGGGAGCGGGCGGCAAAATACGGCTGGCGGCAGATCTCGCCCAGGAAGAGCACGGCCGTCGTGGCGCCAAGATAGGCGGTCGCACCCGTGCCGACATCGAGCGGGGGATTGACCTCCACGAGGTCGAACCCGACGACCTCATGGCGTGCGGCGACGGCGCGCAGCGCCGCGACGAGTTCGGCATAGAGGAAGCCGTCCGGCTCGCCCGAGACGCAGCCCGGCACCAGCGACAGGTCATAGGCGTCGATGTCGATCGTGACATAGACCGCCGCCCCTGCCGGGATGAGACCGGCAATACCGTCGGCGCCGAGATCGCGCGCCTGCGCCATGGTGACGACCCGGTTGCCCTTGGCCCGGATCTCCTCGATCAGCCCGCGCGAATTGCGCAGGCCCCTGATGCCGACCTGCGTGACGGAGAGCGTCGTCTCCATCGCCGCGATGTGACGGAAGGCATGGCCATTGGTGTAGCGCAAGCCGTTCTCGAAGGGCGAATAGTCGAGATGGGCGTCGAATTGCAGCACGTGGATCGGCCGGTCATAGGCACGCACGATCGGATAGGTGATCGAATGATCGCCGCCCAGCACGACGGGCATCGCGCCTGCATCGAGGATCGCACGGACCTCGCGCGTGATCTCCTCGAATGTCGCTTCCACATTGGTGGGCCGGATATCGACATCGCCGACATCGACGATCCGCCCTTCGGCAAATTCGCGCGCGAGATATTCAATGTCGGTATTGGTGTCGTGGACGCAGCCCGACGACGGGAAGCGCAGCGAATGCTCTCGGATCGCGCGCGGCCCCATGCGGCTGCCCGGCAGGAAGGGCGAGCCCTCGTCGAAGGGAACACCGAGCACGGCCACGTCTGCCTCCCCCGGTGCAATCACCTTGCGATGCGGCGCCCGCAGGAAAGTCGGTATGCCCACATAGGGCCTGTTGACGAGGGACATGGGACCTCCACTGGCATCAGGCGCCGGGTCGGCGCAGATCATCCTTTTTTGCGCCCGAGCGGCGCACGCGGTCGAAGAAACTGGCGATCCGGGCATCGCCCGGATGATCGAGCATCTGCGCGGACGGCAGGTCGGCGATGATCCGCCCCTTGTCCATGAAGGCGATGCGGTCGGCCACATGGCCGGCAAAACCGGTTTCGTGGGTGACGACGAGCATCGTCATGCCGCGCGAGGCGAGGTCGCGCAGCAGCGCCAGGACCGACTGGACGAGTTCGGGATCAAGCGCCGAGGTCGGCTCGTCGAAGAGCATCAGCTCCGGGTCCATGGCGAGCGCGCGCGCGATCGCCACCCGCTGCTTCTGCCCGCCGGAAAGCTGGTGGGGATAGGCGTCGAGCTTGTCGGCAAGATCGAGCTGCACGAGCAGGTCGCGGGCCTTGTCCCGCGCCTGCTCGCGACCCGTGCCCTTCACCACGACCTGCGGGCGCAGGACATTCTCGAGCGCGCTCATATGCGGCCAAAGGTTCAGCGCCTGGAACACCATGCCGATGCGCGGACGCACCGCATCGACCTGCGCCCGGCTGAGCCGGCGCACGACGCCGGTCGGCGTGACGTCGCGCCCCAGCGGTGTGCCGCCGACACTGATGAAGCCGTCATCGGGGGGATCGAGCCAGGTCAGCGCGCGCAAGAGCGTGCTCTTGCCGCAGCCGCTGGGCCCCATCAGCGCGACGACATCGCCCGCCTTGATGTCGAGATAGACATTGTCGAGGGCAAGCACGTGCCCGAACCGCTTGGTCACACCCATCACCTGCAGCGCGAAAGGATGGGGAGACGGTCCCGTCTCGCTGGGCGCTGCGGCTGGCATCATGGCTTCGACCACGGCATTCATCGCGCCCTCCCCGTGGCTTCGAGCGACAGGAAGCTTGCGGCCAGCGCGTTGCGCTCGATCGCGTCCGCCTCACCCAAGCCGACCCGCCGCTCGAAGGCCCGCGCAAGCCGGGAAAAGCTGAAGGTGATGATCCAGTAGAGGGTCGCCACCGCGAAGAACACCTCGAACGGGGCGAACGTATTTCCCTGCACGATAAGCCCCTGATAGGTCAGCTCCGCCACAGTGATCGTGCTCAGCACGGAGGATTCCTTGATCATCGTGATCGTGGCATTCGTCGAGGGCGGCACCATCGGGCGCAGGATCTGTGGCACGATTACGTTCCAGAGCGCCTGGATTGGCGACATCCCGATGGCGCGGGCCGATTCGAACTGGCCCTTCGGCAGCGACAGCACCGCCGCCCGGACAATCTCGGAGAAATAGGCGCTGGCATAGAGCGAGAGAGCCAGAGTCCCGGTGACCAGTGCAGGCACCCTGAGACCGGCAAAGGGCATGCCGAAATGCACGACGAAGAGCAGGATGATGAACGGCACCCCGCGCATGACCGCCAGATAGAGGCCGATCAACCAGCGCAGCGGCCGGAACGGAATGAGCTGCAGGGCTGCCAGCACCGCGCCCAGCATCATGCCGAAGATGAAGGCGAAGAAGCTGACCTGGATCGTCAGCGCGGCCCCGTCGATGAAGGTCCGCCAGTAATTCGTGAGAACGGTAGGATCGAGGCCCAGCATCACGTCCTCCGTCCGGCCTGCTGCGACTCGATCCATTGCCCGAGCATGACCAGGGCCAGATTGAGCAGGAGAAAGACAAAGGCGGCGGCGATCAGCGTCTCGAAGGGCTTGAAGCTCGAACTTGCTACCTGCTGCGCGACCCGCAGCACTTCCACGACCGTGATGACCGACAAGAGCGCCGTCCCCTTCACCACGATGGTCGCCTCGTTGACGAAAACGGGCGCGGCGCGACGCATCACCTGCGGCAGCACGACCTTGACCCAGATCGCGAAACGCGACAGCCCGAGCGCGGTTGCCGCCTCGATCTGCCCGGGATCGAGCGTTCGCAAGGCGCCTCGCTGGATCTCGGTGATGAAGACAGCGCTGTTGAGCGCGATGGCCGTGATGCCAGCCACCATCGGGCTCATGTCGATGCCGGCCCGCGGCAGCGCGTAATAACTGAGGAAGATCTGGATCAGCAGC
>JBIPLL010000260.1:0-4840 GCA_044368425.1 Beijerinckiaceae bacterium | reverse complement strand
CCTCGAAGCTCACATCGCGGACGACCTCGGTGGGGCCGTACCAGACGTTAAGATTTTTGACCGTCAGCATCGAACCCGCTTCCCAAATAGGCTTCGATCACGTTCCGGTCGGACGTCACCTCGTCAGCCGTGCCTTCGGAGATCTTCCGGCCGGACGCCATGACGGTGACCCGATCGCACACATTCATGACCACGCGGATGACGTGCTCGATCATGACGACCGTGACTCCGCGCTCGGCACGGATCTTTCGCAGCAGGTCCTCGAGTTCGATCACGCGATTGAGCGAGAGACCCACCGCAGGCTCGTCCAGGAGGATGACCTGCGGCTCGCTGACCAGTGCACGCGCGATCTCGATGATGCGCTGCTGTCCGAAGGACAATTCGCCTCCGTCCCGTTCGGCGAACTGGTTCATCCCGACGAATTCGAGCGCCGCATAGGCCTTGTCCGCCGCCTCCTTCTCCTCGCGCCGCACGCGGGCGGAGGAGAAGGCTGCATCGAAGAACGAGGTCCGCATGTTGGCGTGCAGCCCGGTCATGACGTTTTCGAGAACCGTCATGCCCTGGAACAACTGGCTGGTCTGGAAGGTGCGCCGCATGCCCTTCGCGGCGATGTCGCTGGCCTTGAGGCCGGCGATGGATTGCCCATCCAGAAGAATATCGCCGGATGTCGGCTGGACGACGCCCGTTATCGCGTTCAGCAGGGTCGTCTTGCCGGCGCCGTTCGGGCCGATCACGCCCCGGATCTCGGCCGGGGCGATGGAGAGCGAGACGTCGTCGACCGCGACGAGCCCGCCGAACCGGACGCCCATGGCCCGGATCTCCAGCTTGGGTTGAACCACGCTCACCGTCCGCCCCCCCGCCGACGCAGCGGCTCACGCCACTCTGGAATGTATGTCCGGATGAGGCCCGCAATTCCCTTCGGCAGGAAGAGAACCGTGAGCAGGATCATCCCGCCAAAGGCGATTTCCTGCAGTTCCTTGGTGGCGCGCAGCATTTCCTGGACACCGATCAGTCCGATGGCCCCCAGAACCGACCCGGCTATTGAGCCAAGCCCGCCCACGACCACCATCGCGAATTGCACGATCACCTGGAACAGGTCGTAGCTCTCGGGAACCACGAGGGTCAGGATCGGAGCAAAGAGGCCGCCGGCAATGCCGGCATAAAGCGCGCTCAGTCCGTAGGCCGTCGTCTTGGTGCGCGTCAGGTCGATCGCCAGTCCCTCGGCCGCCACCTCGCTCTCGCGAATGGCCACGAAGGAGCGCCCGATGCGCGAGCGCAGGATGTTCGACGTGATGATAACCAGGGCAACGGCTATCGCGAGGCTGACATAATAGTGGGTCGTCTCCCACAAGCCCGGCGTTCCGTAGGCAATGGCGGCGACGCGGATCCCGGTCGGGCCTCCGGTCACCGGATCCCAGTGCGAGAACGTCCAGACCGCGAATTGCGCGAAGGATATCGAGGCCAGAGCCAGATAAAGCCCGGACAGCCGCAGGGCGGGGAGGGCGACCAGAACACCCACGACAAGGGCAGTCAGGCCGCCGATCGGCAGGGCGAAGCCGTAGGGGATCCCGAACTTGGTCCGCGCGATCGCGGTTGCATAGGCGCCGATGCCGAACAGGGCCGCATTCACGAAGGCCAGAAGGCCCGTATAGCCCAGCAGCAGGTTCAGGCCCATCGCCAGGATGATGTAGATGAAGGCCACGTTCCCGACGAAGAGCGTGTACTGGTTCGCGAAGATCGGCAGGATCAGGGCGAAGACGATGCCTGCGATGAAGATCGCGATTGGAGAGATCAGAGTGCGGATCACTGTCAGGCCCTCCGCTGGCCGTAGACGCCAAACAGGCCGGATGGTCGGAAGATCAGGACCACCATGATGACCAGGAAGGCAGCGATCTCCTGCAGCGAGGTGTTGATATAGCCCGAAGCCAGCTGCTCGATCAGCCCGACCAGAAACCCGCCGACGACGGCTCCGGTCATGCTGCCGAGCCCTCCCAGGATGGTCGCGGCGAATGCCTTGATGAGCAGGGTGGCGCCGATATCCGGGGTGATGAGGGTCAGCGGCGTCATCAGGACGGCTGCGGCACCCGCCACGGCAGCACCCACGCCCCATGTCCACGTATAGACATTTTCGACTTTGATCCCGACGAGATAGGACGCAGTGGGATTTTCGCTCGTCGCCTGCATGATCTTGCCAGCACGCGTCTTCGAGAAGAACAGCGCGAAGGCGATCATGAACGCGACCGCGGCTCCCAGCACCACCAGCTGCTGTGGCAGGATCGGGATGTCGTAGATGAACATCGGCGCGGGATCGATGATCGCCGGAATGCTCAGATACTCGCCTTTCCCGCCCCAGAAATAGCGGCCGATCCCCTTCAGGAGATAGGAAAAGCCGACTGTCGCTAGCACCATGGTCAGGCCCGGGGCCTTGATCAGGGGGCGATAGACCAGCCGGTCCGAGATCACGCCCAGAATGAAGGACAGGATGACGGCGATGACGAGCGCGACCACATAGGGCAGGCCGGCAAAGACGATCAGGCTGTAGGCGAAGAAGCCGCCCAGCATGAACAGCTCGCCATGCGAGAAGTTGATATGTCCCGTCGAGCGGTAGACGAGGACGAGCCCGATCGCGACCATCGCATAAAGTGCGCCAGTCGTCAGACCGCTTGTCACGAGAAATGGGAGCATGATGGGCTCAATCCGATCGAAGGGGATCCGGCGAGGAGGCGGGAGCCGGCAGGCTCCCGCCCCGCGAGGTCGTCACTTCAGATGGGTCACGCCGACCTGCTTCACTTCGCCGCCCTGGAGCGCGAACCACGCCATCGAGCGGTAGCACTGGTGATTGCCAGGCTTGCAGGTGATCGGGCCCGGATACGCGGCCGACTCGACCGACAGATCGGTCAGTGCCTTGGCCAGGCTTTCGCGGGTCAGGTCCTTGCCGGCCTTCTTGAGCCCGGCGACCATGAATTCGCCGCTGGCAATACCGAACAGATGCCAGGTCATGAAGGTATCCGACGGATAATGCTTCTTCACGACATCCTTCCACTTCGCCACTGACGGATCGTCAGGGTGCTTGGTGGGGGCAAGCGCCTGGAACTTCTCCAGAGCACCGGGAATGCCGATCGCCGTATCCATGGCCTTCAGGTCGCTGATCGCCGAACCGCCGACAACGGTCGGGCGGAAACCGATCTTGTACATGTCGCGCACGAGGACGGTGGCCGCCTTCGGGAAGAGCACGCCGATGACAGCATCGGCTCCCGATTGCCGCAGCTTCAGGGCAACCGCGGTGGCATCGGTCGGATCGGGTGAGAGATCCTCGTCGGCCACGGGCGTGATGTTGCGTGCCTTGAAGCTGTCGAGGAGCGGCTTGTAGCGGCTGTCCGCCCATGCGTCCTTCTGCTTCACGATCGCGATCTTCTTCGCGCCGAGATCGATCGCGCGCTGAAGCTGGCCTTCAGTCTCCATCCAGCCCGCGAGCATGGTGGTGAAGATCATCGGATTGACGGGGTCCGTCAGCTGCGGCGCCGTCGATGCGGTGATCACCCACGGGATCTTGGCCTGAACGATCTCCGGCATGGCCGCGAGGCTCGCATTGGAGCAGCCGCCGCCATGGATCATGAACACCTTGTGCTCGTGGATCAGCTTCTTGACGGCCGGGACGGCCTGATCCGGCTTGCAGACGTCATCCTCGCGGACATAGCGGATCTTGCGTCCGTGGATGCCGCCTGCGGCATTCACCTCGTTATAGACGGACTCGACGCCATCATAGATCGTCTTTCCGTTGTGATAGAGCGGTCCCGTCAGGACGCCGAGAGCCCCGATGAGGATCTCGTTATCGGTGACACCGACCACCTGGGCCTGTGCAGGCCCTTGAAGCGCCAGCCCTCCGACGAGCGCCAACGCACCTAAACTCAATTTCCCGCGTTTCATGTTCCTGGCTCCTCCACTGCATTCTTTCACTGCGATCGCGCAGACGACTGCGTGCCGGACCAGTCCGGCGACGAAGGATGCATTCGGGAGAGGAGTTTTCTTGCTGTGACGGACGCGTGTGGCGCGCCGCTCCCGAACGAGGATGTCGGCCGCACATGCGACCGGTGCACGGGTTGCGAGGTCCCGCCGGATGGGCCGGTGCGCGTCGATCGCACGGTTGCCACGGCTGAACCATGTTCGCCCCCGAGAGCCCGTCAGCGACGGCTCCATACCCGAGATGAAACATGAACCACGGTTCACTTGTCAAGCGGATCGTGCTATGGAATTGAAACATGAATCGTGCTTCACTAGATTGTCCGGATCCTGGGCCGCCCGGCCGCCGACATTCTGCAGGAGGACACCCTGAAACGTTCCGTGACCTCCGTCGCGAACAGCTCCGTCAAGGCGGAATCGCGCCCTCGCCGTGCCGTTGCTGCCGTGGGTCCGGCAGAAGGCGAGGCCGTCAAGCTGCCCTCCAAGAAGTCGCTGCGGGTGGCCCGCAGCCGTGGGATGACGCGTGAGCAGAGGCGCGACCTGACACGCAGTAAGCTGTTCGTGGCTGCGGCCGATATCGTCGGGCGCTATGGCTATGCGGAGGCATCGATCCAGGAGATCACGCGCCGCGCCGGCGTCGCGATGGGAACATTCTACAATTATTTCGAGTCCCGTCAGGATCTTCTCGATCAGTTGCTGCCGACGATCGGCGAGGAGATGTACGCGCATATCAGGACAACGCTGACCGACATCACGGATGAGGTCGCGAGAGAGGAGGCGCGGTTCCGCGCCTTCTTCGAGTTCATCGCCATGCGCCCTGAATTCTACCGGATCCTGCACGAGGCCGAGCAGTTTGCGCCCGAGGGCCACCGCCGGCATA
>JBIPLL010000678.1:0-4852 GCA_044368425.1 Beijerinckiaceae bacterium | reverse complement strand
CCTAAAAATATCTCCGGAGGGGTTTTTCTGAGAACAATTCCAACATTTCCCTCCTGCTTTTCGCAGAGTCTTTAACTTTTTACTGGTAGACCGGTTTCTCCAAATGGTGTAGGCGTTTTCTCCTCTTAGTAACACTACCATAAGTTGGGCAAAAAGGTTAAAGACTCTATGAAAAGCAGGAGGAAGTATACTGAGAGGAGGTGATTCTGGTTGCGTAGAGTAAACAAGGTAGTCCCCAAAACCAAAGGTGCTGGTACACTGGCCGAAAAGAAACCGAGATCGAGTCCTAAACGGATTTCCAAAACTCCTGAGCATCGAGAGGCTGCCATAATAGCAAAGACTTATGATTTGGCGGAAAGACAAATTAACGACGGCTCCGTTTCTTCCCAGGTTATGACCCATTTTCTAAAACAGGGAACCGTTTTGGCTAAACTCGAACTCGAACGTCTGCGCCAGGAGAATCTCCTTTTAGCGGCCAAGACAGACTCTCTGAAATCAGCCAAACGCTACGAGGAACTAGTTACAAAGGGACTGGAAGCACTGATGAAATACGGCAGGGCCAACATTGTTAGGAGAGACGATTCATGACCGAACGACGCACTTATACCGAGCTAATGGAATGCGTGACGTTTCAAGCCCGTTACTCATATTTGAGGCTTTCGGGTAGTGTCGGTTCTATAACATTTGGCTTTGAAAGGTTTTTGAATCAGGATTTCTATCGGTCACGAGAATGGCGAGATATTCGACGGCATGTCCTCATACGAGACAACTTCTCGGATTTAGCTTTCCCTGGACAAACTATACATAGTCGTCATGTCGTGCATCATATGAATCCCGTGACAATTGCTGATTTTGAGACCGATGTTGGATTGATTTTAGATCCAGAGTTTCTGATAACCGTCCATCCGGATACACATTTAGGGATACACTTTGGAAAGATTGACACGCCTCAAGTCGCGCCAATAATCCGTTCGCCGAATGACACTGCACCGTGGCGGACTAGTTTAAATATGAAAGGAGGTTTTAAATCAAATGAGTAATAAAAATAATAGGCCATTTCAAGATTTTAAAAAGCACCAACGGCCTGATGCGCCGGCGGTTCCCGTTGATGCCACACTAGTTGACGACAGCATTCGCGAGCAAGCCGAGCTTTTTCCTGTGCCGGCACGTATTCGAACCGTCAAGGTTTCGAATACAAGTCTCCTGAACATTCGCGAGCAAGCATCTGTCACCTCGGGAATTGTCACGGTTGTTCCTTCAGGGACAGCGTTCAAGGCTCTTGAAGATTTGGGCGATTGGACAAAAGTTGAAAGCCTTGATCTAGGTAAAACGGTTGTCGGCTATGCGTTAACCAAATATCTGGGAGCAACCTAATGGCCGGTTTCGATCAAACAAACTCAATACTGGATACGGTTAAGAGTTTTCTTGGGATCACAGCCGAAGAGACAGCTTTTGACACTGACATCGTTGTTCACACGAACGCGGCTCTGGTGGTGCTTAACCAACTTGGAGCCGGTCCTGAGGCTGGTTTGGTTGTTCTGGACGCAACCCCGACCTGGGTTGACTTTACGACAGATACGAGAATACAAGCGTTGGCTGTCATCTATATCTGTCTGAAGGTTCGTTTAGGCTTTGACCCGTCCGCGTCTGCTACGATAACCAAAACCATCCAAGAGCAACTTACTGAGCTTGAACATAGATTGCTGGCGATAACGGATCTTCAGTTCGCGCCGCCAGTCATTGAAGGAGATGAGACTTATGAATAGATATTGGACATATGAGGGCTACCTGGCTCATTACGGAGTTCCTGGTATGAGGTGGGGAATCCGTCGCGCGGCAGGAGCCATCGGTACTGCTGCTAGAAAGCTTGGTGAGCGTGTAAGAACGAATGCTGCTAAGCGAGCATCCCATCCAGACCGTCGTTTACTGGAAACTGCCCAGCGCAATGGAAAAACATACATGACCTATCGCCAGAAAGCCAACATTGCAAAACGGCAAGCTGACGAGGTCGATATCCGAATTGCGCGAAAGCACAAGATGATCGTCGACAACGGCAAAGCCGTGCGCAAGATGTCGAACGACGAAATATCGGCCATTCTGAAGAGTCCCAAGCTGCAAAAGTCGCTCTCTGATCTAAACGATAAGCAGATGAAGAATGCCCGAACCACTGCAGCCGTGGTTTTAGGATTATACGGCGCACTTATTGTCGGAGCCCGTATCGCTGGCGGTAACCGCTAGGAGGCTGAGCTATGAGATACGGATATTTGGCCCATTACGGCATTCCTGGTATGCGTTGGGGCATCCGACGAAGCAAGCAGCAATTGATTGTATCACGCGACCACGCCGAAGCGAAAACATTGCGTACTAAGAAGCCCGAACAGCTCAGCAACGAAGATATGCGGAAATTAACAGCACGGATGCAACTCGAGCGGTCATACAAGGATCTGAGCAAGAAGGAAGTAAGTGCAGGTCGTAAGATCGTTGGCGATATTCTAATCGCATCCGTTAGCGCAGTGGGCACCTACTATGTCACCCAAGGTCTTAAGGTGGCTATAAACAAGGCTTTGGAGAAGGTGGGTGTGCCTAAATAAAAAAATATAGGTTAGGCAGGAGCTACCGTGACACTATCAAATACAGCTGTTCCAACCTATTACGGATTATTTCGTGATAAAGTTTTAAAAGGCGAGATACCTGTATGTCGAGAGATATCGCTTGAGATGAATAGAATCGACGCCCTAATAGCTAATCCCGAGGTTTTTTACGACGCTGACGCTGTTGAAGGTTGGGTCAGTTTTTGTAACGAGGAACTCAGTTTAACTGATGGCTCGGACATGGAGCTCCTGGATAGTTTTAAACTTTGGGGCGAGCAACTTTTTGGATGGTATTACTATGTCCATAGAAGTGTGTTCGAACCAGGAATCGGTGGACAAAAAGGAAGATTCGTTCAAAAAAAAATACTTAAGCGATTGGTCAATAAGCAATATTTGATAGTCGCTCGTGGTTCAGCAAAAACGATGTATCTAATGGCCGTCCAGGCTTATTTCCTTGTCGTCGATATGCAAACAACCCACCAAGTAACAACCGCCCCGACCATGAAGCAAGCGGATGAGGTTATCCTTCCGTTCAAGACCACTATCACACGCTCGCGTGGACCACTATTCAAATTCATGACTGACGGTAACATACATAGTACCACCGGTAATAAAGCCAATAAGGCGCAATTACTATCGACTAAAAAAGGTATAGAATGCGCTCTTACTGGATCACTTTTAGAAGTCAGGCCTATGTCTATTGACAGATTGCAAGGCTTACGTATTAAAGTGGGTACGGTGGATGAATGGCTTTCCGGCGATATTCGTGAAGATGTTATCAGCGCGCTTGAGCAAGGTGCATCAAAATTAGATGATTATATCATCGTCGCTGCAAGTTCAGAGGGAACTGTTCGAAATGCTAGTGGCGACACCATGAAAATGGAACTGCAACAGATCCTAAAAGGTGACTACATAAACCCGCACGTTTCTATATTTCACTATAAACTGGATTCCATAGATGAAGTTGGTGACCCTGAGACGTGGCCGAAAGCTAACCCGAATATAGGAATAATAGTTACATACGAAACGTACATGCTAGACGTAGAAAGAGCCGAGAACACTCCGTCGGCTCGAAACGATATTTTGGCTAAACGGTTCGGTATACCTATGGAAGGCTATACATATTTCTTCACCTATGAGGATACGTTGCCGCATCGTAAACAGGAGTTTTGGGGGATGCCGTGCGCGTTGGGTGCCGATCTGTCACAAGGGGATGACTTCTGCGCATTTGCTTTTCTGTTCCCGCTGTCTAGGGGACGTTTCGGAGTTAAGTCCCGTTGCTATATCACATCGCTGACTCTTCATAAATTACCAGGTGCTATGCGTGAGAAATATGAAAGATTTATCGCAGAAGGTAGCTTGATAATTATGGACGGTGCGGTTCTAGACATGGACAAGGTATACGATGACCTTGACCAGTACATATATCAGAAAGTCGTAGGCTATGATATACGTGCATTCGGTTACGATCCGTACAATGCTGCGGCATTCGTGGCGCGTTATATTCGCGAAAACGGAGAACACGGTGTGGAGAAAGTTATACAAGGCGCTAAGACCGAGTCTGTGCCATTAGGCGAACTTAAGACTATGGCCGGAGAACGTTTGTTACTATTTGACGAAGAAATAATGTCTTTCGCCATGAGTAATTGTATAACTCTTCAGGATACGAACGGCAACCGTAAATTGCTAAAGACAAGATACGCGAACAAGATAGACCCCGTTTCAGCGCTTATGGACGCCTACATAGCCTATAAGTTGCACAAAGACGACTTCTAGTAATCTTTAAATATGAAGGAGGAGTTCATGTGAGTGATGCAACATTGTATCCATTACGAACCAGAATCCGTAATGCGTTTAATTCGTTTATGAGACGTAGACCGGAAGTACAAGAAAGACTCGATTCCTCAGCTTCTGGTGGATCCACGCAATCGTACCCTCGACATCGAGTCCGCATGTCCGTGACAAATCAACGAAACATGATAGCTGCGATATTAGCTCGTGTCGCGATCGATGTATCGTCGGTTAAAATGCGTCATGTCAAAGTCGATAAAAGTGATCATTTTGTAGTAGGTGTCGACAGCGAGTTGAATCGTTGTTTAACATTAGACGCCAACATTGATCAGAACGCACGCGCGTTCTTCATGGACGTAGTTATATCCATGCTTGACGAGGGACATGTAGCTATAGTTCCGGTTGACACGGACGAAGACCCGTTGGACACCGAAGCATTCGATATATTGTCTATGAGGACTGGAAAAGCA
>JBIPLL010000738.1:0-4860 GCA_044368425.1 Beijerinckiaceae bacterium | reverse complement strand
AGCGTAGTCCCGCCAGCCGGCCCGCAACCGCTGGCCAGCGCCAGACCGCACACCGCGACGCCACAGCACAGGATCTTGCCGAGCACGAGCCCCACCCTTCTTATGGCACGGATATCGATTCGCCGCCCCCGACCGTGGCCAAGCTGCGGTAGAGCGTCAAGTCGATCGAATTGCTGATGAATCGCGTGCTACCGTCCACGAAGGCGAACTGCCCGCCACCGGGATGCCGACTAAAGAAGGAATAGTTCCGTACCCAGTCGTCGGCCCGGCTCACCAGATAGGCATCTCCATTCTCGACCAGATAGTTCAAGGGTATGCCGCAGGTGGCCGTGGTGCCATTGAACCACCACCACCAGGTGTGAGTGGACCAGGCTGGTACGGCCTCCCCGATCGCGAACGTCTTCGAGGTCCCATCCGTGATCGAGGCCATCTTCTTGTCGTTCATGGGTTCGTTATGCCGGTTTCGGCAGATCAACCCGTTGCCGTGGTCAAGTCCCCAAGTATCGTTCGGCCACGGGCTGCTGGGCTGAGTGACGGTGTGATCGCCCCACCCCCAGTTGCCGCCTGCACAGGCCTTATAGTTGTTCACCGCCCACGTACCGGCGACATTGGAGCGGTCTGACATTAGCCCGTTGCCGCTGCCTCCGTCCGACGGACAGAGCAGAGTCGGAATGACAGTCGCGGCCACGTAGGTGTTTTTGGTGTAGTTGCCTGGCGCGGGGACGGTATTGTCGCCGATCGGCGCGGTGAAATCGATCTGATTCCACAGTGCCTGCTGCTCGTAGAACGGCAGAATCCCGACGATCCAGCTCTTGCCCGTCGTCGTTTTGTCGAACTGGGAGTCGTCGCCGTAACTACGCGGAAAAATCTTCTTGGCGTCATGGTGGAGCTGAATGGCCAGTGCCAGTTGTTTCAGGTTGTTGCTGCAGGAGCTGCGCCGCGAGGCCTCGCGGGTCGCCTGCACGGCCGGCAACAGCAGCCCGATGAGCAGGCCGATGATCGCGATCACGACCAACAGTTCCACCAGCGTAAACGCACTCCGCCGGAGCGGGTCGCCGTCGTCGGTGGCCGGGTTCTTCATGGGCGCCTGCACGGCGGCAGTCTGGAGTTCATGGTCGCTGTTCATCCTGACATCCTGTTGAGGGGGATAGCGATTGGGACTCTCCGACCCTTTGGTCAGGATAGGCCCCGCCCCAAGAGCCGGTTATTGGAGGAAACTCCAGTACGACGCCTGTTTCCCTCCCGTGGCGATCGGCCAACACCCCGCCCGATGGGCGAACGGACCGATTATTGGCCAAATTTGCGAGCTTTTCGCCAAATCGCCCGGGTTTGGGCCGGAAACACGAAAACTCGACCTATTGGAGTTTCCTCCAATAGCGAGGCCGGAAGGCCTGAGCTAATTTTTATTCGTCGGGTGAGGTCCTGGATCACCGGGTCTGCATGACGTGCTGAAACCATTGCAGTTGGGGGAGGAATAAAGATGTTTTCATCTGTTCTTTCAGTTCGTGGCGGGAGTCGTCTTCGCCTCGCGGCTGTGCTTTCGATCCTCGGCCTGCTCCCCGCCGGCGCCCTCCACGCCGCCACCGGCACCTGGATCGGTGCCAATGGCGCCACCTGGGACACCACCGCCGCCAACTGGTCCGGCGTCACCGGCTCACCGTGGGCTTCCAGCGGCAACAACGCTGAATTCACGAGTGCTGGCAGCGCGACGATTTCGGGTCCCGTGTATGCCAGCCAAGTGAACTACACCGCCGGCTCCGGAACCTTCACCGTCAACGGTAACGGGCTCGACCTATCTGTTGGGAGCACTGTGAGCGGTGGTGGGACGCTGGAACTGACCGGCAACCTGATTGGCGGCGCCTTGACCAAGAACGGCGATGGCGTCATGCGTCTCTCGAGTGCCAACGGCTACACCGGCGCAACGACTGTCAACCAGGGTACGCTGGACCTTGCCTTTAGCGGCGGCTTGAATTCTGGCACCGGCACAATCGCCGTTGGCAGCAACATCACCGTGAACGCTGGTGGTACGTTGCTGGGCAGTGACTTTAACGCTTTGGGCTTCCAGGCCGTACACGCGAATGATCAGTTGACGATTAACGAAGGCGGCCAGCTGCGGGTTGGTGCCGGAACCGTGTTGTCGATGCCTTACGCGCTCAACGTCGTCGGCGGGACGATCTCGTCGGTTGACGGCGGTTTTCCAACCTTCGGAACGATCTTCTATGGGTCGACGGAAGGTACGTTCACGTCGTCCAGCGGTTCAGCAGCCGCCACGATCAGCGCTCAGAACTTTAATCTTCAAGGCGCTGCATTCAACGTCGTTCGGGGTGGCGGGCCGGTCGATCTCAATGTCACCAGCGCCCTGATTGGCAACGCCTTGACCAAGAACGGCAATGGCGTCATGCGTCTTTCGAGTGCCAACAACTACGCCGGTGCAACGATTGTCAACCAAGGTACGCTGGATCTTGCCTTTAGCGGTAACGACAATTCTGGTGTCGGCACAATCGCCGTTGGCAGCAACATCACCGTGAATAGTGGTGGTACTTTGCTGGGCAGTGTCGGTAACGCTTTGGGATACGGGTTCGTGCACACGGTTGGTGGAACCACTGATCAGCTGACGATTAACGAAGGTGGCCAGCTGCGGGTTGGTGCTGGAACCGTGTTGTCGATGCCTTACGCGCTCAACGTCGTCGGCGGGACGATCTCGTCGGTTGACGGCGGTTTTCCAACCTTGGGAACGATCTTCTATCAGTCGACGGAGGGTACGTTCACGTCGTCCATCGGTGGAGCAGCCGCCACCATCAGCGCTCAATACTTTTCGCTTCGAGGCGCGTCATTCAACGTCGTGCGGGGTGGCGGGCCGGTCGACCTGGATGTCACCGGCAACCTGACTGGCCCCGAAGCCTTGACCAAGAACGGCAATGGCGTCATGCGTCTTTCGAGTGCCAACGACTACACCGGTGCAACGATTGTCAACGACGGTACGCTGGACCTTGCCTTTAGCGGCGACTCCAATTTTGGCGTCGGCACAATCGCCGTTGGCAGCAACATCACCGTGAACGCTGGTGGTACGTTACTGGGCAGTACCAAGAACGCTTTGGGATACGGGTTCGTGCACACGGTTGGTGGAACCACTGATCAGCTGACGATTAACGAAGGTGGCCAGCTGCGGGTTGGTGCCGGAACCGTGTTGTCGATGCCTTACGCGCTCAACGTCGTCGGCGGGACGATCTCGTCGGTTGACGGCGGTAATCCAAACTTCGGAACGATCTTCTATGGGTCGACGGAGGGTACGTTCACGTCGTCCAGCGGCTCAGCAGCCGCCACGATTAGCGCTCAGAACTTTAATCTTCAAGGCGCGTCGTTCAATGTCGTTCGGGGTAGCGGGCCGGTCGACCTGGATGTCACCGGCAACCTGACTGGCCCCGAAGCCTTGACCAAGAACGGCAACGGCGTCATGCGTCTCTCGAGTGCCAACGACTACACGGGACCCACGACGGTCTCCGCCGGAGTGCTCTCCCTCACCCATGCCAACGCTCTTGGCGCATCCGGCACGGACAGCGCGACCACGGTTGCCAATGGAGCCCAGATTGCACTCAGTGGCAACATCTCTGTGAGCGAACCGATCACACTCAACGGGTTTGGTGCGGTCAGGAATGCAGCGGATGGCGGAGCCCTGCGCAACCTTTCCGGTGACAATACGATCACCGGGCTCCTCAGCATTGGGGCGACGGGTGCAGACAATGGGGCCTGGATCAGAGGCACAGCGGGCAACCTGACGGTTGCCGGCGGCATCTCCGCCTCCAATCGTGATCTCACCCTGACGGGACCCGGCGGCATCAGCATTACGACCACGGCCATGAACCTCGGAGCCGGCGGCTCTTTTGTGACCTTCGACAATGGCACCCCCGTGAGCCTCGCTGTTGCGGGCAACACCGCCGGACAGGTGACCGTTTATTACGGCGGCAAACTGCGCACCGATGCAGTGAACGCCTTTTCTTCCAGCACGGGTCTCTTCATGGGCTCCGTGGATAACTCGGACGGCACCCTCGATCTCGGCGGAAACAACCAGCAGTTTGGCAACTTGCAATCCTACGGCAGTGGTTCCGTGATCATCACCAGCACGGCTGCCGCGACGCTCGCCATCAATCAGACGACAAACCTGTCCTACCTCGGCCAGATCACCGGCGCGATCACCCTTGCCAAAACCGGCGGCAGCACACTGACGCTTTCCGGCAATAACACCTACACCGGCAACACCGATATCTCGGCCGGCGCGCTCGCCCTTGGCTCCGGCGGCTCGATCGCCAACAGCGGCGTGATCAACGTCGCGAGTGGCGCAACGTTCGACGTTTCTGCCGTCTCGGGCGGCTTCGTCCTGGCCAGCGGCCAGACGCTGAAGGGTGCCGGCACCGTTTCCGGTGCGACCACCATCAACGGGAATCTCGCCCCCGGAAACAGCCCGGGCACGCTTTCGTTTGCGAATGGACTCTCGCTTGGTAGCACCTCGACTTCCACGTTTGAGATTGCCGGGATCGGTGCCGGGCAGTTCGACAGGGTCATCGTCACAGGCTTGCTCAACTTTGGCGGCACGCTCGCCCTCAACAACACCGGCTACACTGCGGTCTACGGGGATAGCGTCGATCTCTTCGACTGGACGACAACCACGGGCAGCTTCTCCTCGATCACCGGCACCGACCTTGGAGGAGGGCTGTCGTGGGATACCAGTTCGCTCTACTCGAACGGCGTCATAATGGTCGTCCCCGAGCCCTCGACCTACGCGCTGCTCGCGGCGGGTGGCGTCGGCTCGCTGCTCATGTTCCGCCGCCGCCGGGCCTGATACCGTCTCCGCCAGCCTGTCAG
>JBIPLL010000011.1:0-18748 GCA_044368425.1 Beijerinckiaceae bacterium | reverse complement strand
CAATGTCGCGCTGCGCATCCGCTATCCGATGAGCTACCGGCTCAGCGAGAACGCAGCGATGGGGCATCTCGCCTATGACATCGTGCAGCTCGCGGTGCTGCTCTATCTCACCGGCGGGCTCGAAAATCCGTTCTCGCTGATGTTCCTCGCGCCCGTCATGATCTCGGCGACGGCCCTTCTTCCGCGCCGGACACTGGCGCTGGGGCTATTCGTCGTCGCCTGTGCCACGATCCTGCTGTTCGAGCATATGCCCCTGCCCTGGTATCCGGGAGAAGCGCTGCGCTTTCCGGCCGTCTATGTGGTCGGCAGCTGGACCTCGATCCTGCTCGGGCTCGCCTTCATCGCCGTCTATGCCTGGCGCGTGGCGGAGGAAGCGCGCGCGCTGGCCAATGCGCTTACGGCAACCGAACTGGTGCTGGCACGCGAGCAGCACCTGTCCCAGCTCGACGGACTGGCTGCGGCGGCGGCACACGAACTGGGCACGCCGCTCGCGACCATCGCCCTCGTGGCGAAGGAACTCGACCGCGCGACAGAGCCGGGCAGTCCGATGGCGGAGGATATCAAGCTTCTGCGCGACCAGGTTTCGCGATGCCGCGACATCCTGGGGAAGCTTACTTCTCTGTCGGCAGGCGATGCGGGGCCCCTCGATACACTCAGTTTCAGCCATCTGATCGAGGAGATCACCAGCCCCCAACGGCCCTTCGGCGTACCAATACGGGTGGAGCGCCTGGGTGACCCGGACAAGGAGCCAACGATCCGGCGCAATCCCGGCGTCATCTACGGGCTGGGCAATCTCGTCGACAATGCCGTCGACTTCGCAGCAGGCAGCGTGACCGTCGAGGCCTTCTGGGACGAGGAGGAGGTCGCGCTCGTCATTCGTGACGACGGGCCGGGATTTGCGCCGGACGTGCTGCTGCGCATGGGTGAGCCCTATATCACCACACGCGGGCTCGCCGCGCGAGGCGCCGGCCGCGGCACAGGAAACGGGCTGGGTCTGGGGCTGTTCATTGCCAAGACGCTGCTGGAGCGCTCGGGCGCGACCCTGACCTTCAGCAATGCGCAGGAGCCCGAGCGCGGCGCCGTGGTGCAGGTCGAATGGCCGCGTGACGATTTCGAGCGCAACACCCAAGGCGCATGGCCCGCCTCGGCGCGGGGTGCTGTAAACCCGCCCGAATCGTCCGAGCGGCAGGCGGCCCTTCCGGTACGCGGCTGAAGCAGGGCTGCCATTCCATCCGATGCGGTGAGCCTATCATCCAATAGCGTTGCGCGTGCGTAATCAGCGGCATGAGGAACCCGGACCACCGGGCCGTGCATCCCGGACAATGGTCGGGGCATGCTCACCCGTGGTCGAGGCCGGGCCGGCGCCGCGCGCGCCCACCGGTCGAGGAGAGACCAGATGATGAGCGACAGTCCGACGCCGGCGCTGGAGAACGGGTCCTTCGGGGACCGGAGCCTCCTGATCGTCGATGACGACAAGCCGTTCCTGACACGGCTTGCCCGCGCCATGGAGGCACGTGGCTATGCCGTGCGCACCGCAGACACGGTCGCAGGCGGGCTCGACGCGGTCGAGATACAGGCACCCGCCTTCGCGGTCATCGACATGCGGCTCCAGGACGGGAACGGCCTTGATGTGATCGGGCGGCTGAAGCAGCGCCGCCCCGAGGCACGCGGCATCGTGCTCACGGGCTACGGCAATATCGCGACGGCCGTCACCGCCGTGAAGCTTGGCGCCTTCGACTATCTCGCCAAGCCGGCCGATGCCGACGAGATCCATGCAGCCCTGATGGCGCAGCCCGATTCCCGTCCGGAACTGCCGGAAAACCCGATGTCGGCAGATCGCGTCCGCTGGGAACATATCCAGCGGGTCTATGAATTGTGCGCCCGCAACGTGTCGGAAACGGCGCGGCGGCTCAACATGCACCGGCGGACCTTGCAGCGCATCCTTGCCAAGCGCGCGCCGCGCTGAACGCGATACCCGAGGTCGAAACGAAAAGGCCGGGATCGCTCCCGGCCTTTTTGCATTCTGGCGGATTGACGCGGATTACTGCGCGTCGCCGGTCTTTCCGGCCTTCTCGAGATCCTCGCCGGTCTGCTGGTCGACAACACGCATCGACAGCCGCACCTTGCCGCGATCGTCGAAGCCGAGCAGCTTGACCTTGACCTTGTCGCCTTCCTTGACCACGTCCGTGACCTTCTGGACGCGCTGGGTCGAGAGCTGCGAGATGTGGACGAGGCCGTCCTTGGAGCCGAAGAAATTGACGAAGGCGCCAAATTCCATGGTCTTGACCACTGTGCCCTCATAGATCTCGCCGATCTCGGGCTCGGCAACGATGCCGCGGATCCAGTTGAAGGCCGCCTTGATCGCCTTGCCGTCGGACGAGGCGATCTTCACGGTGCCGTCATCCTCGATATTGATCTTGGCGCCGGTCTTTTCCACGATCTCGCGGATGACCTTGCCGCCCGAACCGATCACTTCGCGGATCTTGTCGACCGGGATCTTCATCACCTCGATGCGCGGGGCGAACTCGCCGAGCTGCGGACGGGCCGCCTCCAGCGCCTTGCCCATCTCGCCGAGAATATGCAGGCGGCCATCCTTGGCCTGGGTCAGGGCGACCCGCATGATTTCCTCGGTGATGCCGGCAATCTTGATGTCCATCTGCAGCGAGGTCACGCCATTGGCGGTACCGGCCACCTTGAAGTCCATGTCGCCGAGGTGATCCTCGTCACCGAGGATGTCGGAGAGCACCGCGAAGCGCTCGCCTTCCAGGATGAGGCCCATGGCGATGCCCGCGACGGGAGCCCGCAGCGGCACGCCGGCATCCATCAGCGCCAGCGAGGTGCCGCACACCGTCGCCATCGAGGAGGAGCCGTTCGACTCGGTGATCTCCGAGACGACGCGCAGCGTGTAGGGGAACTCGTGATGGGGCGGCAGGATCGGGCGCACGGCGCGCCAGGCAAGCTTGCCGTGACCGATCTCGCGCCGGCCGGGCGAACCCATGCGGCCCGTCTCGCCCACCGAATAGGGGGGGAAGTTGTAGTGCAGCAGGAAGGTTTCCTTGTGGGTGCCTTCCAGGCTGTCGATGTATTGCTCGTCGTCACCGGTGCCGAGCGTCGCGACGACCAGCGCCTGCGTCTCGCCACGGGTGAACAGGGCCGAACCGTGAGTGCGCGGCAGGATGCCGACTTCCGACACGATCGGACGCACCGTCTTCACGTCGCGGCCGTCGATGCGGATGCCGTCATCGAGGATGTTCCAGCGCACGATCTTGGCCTGGGCTTCCTTGAAGACCACCTTGACCTTCTCGGCGTCGAACTTCGCCGGGCCGTCGGCCGGCAGCAGGGCCGCCATGACCTTCGCCTTGGCGGAGTCCACGGCCTTGTAGCGCTCCTGCTTCGCCGTGATCTTGTAGGCGGTGCGCAGGTCGGCCTGCGCGATCTCAAGGACGGCCTTCTCGACGTCCGACAGGTCGGCCGGAGTGAAGTCCCGTGGCTCCTTCGCAGCCTTCTCGGCGAGGCGGATAATCGCCTCGATGACCGGCTGGAAATGCTTGTGGCCGAACATGACGGCGCCGAGCATCACATCTTCCGAGAGCTCCTTGGCCTCGGACTCGACCATCAGGACGGCGTCCTGCGTGCCGGCAACCATGAGCTCGAGCGTCGAATCGGCCGCTTCGGCCAATGTCGGGTTGAGCACGAAGCCGCCATTGACGTAGCCGACGCGCGCACCGCCGACCGGGCCCATGAAGGGCACGCCCGAGAGCGTCAGCGCCGCAGAGGCCGCGACCATCGCCAGCACGTCCGGGTCGTTCTCGAGATCGTGCTGGAGCACGGTCACGATGACCTGCGTGTCATTGCGGTAGCCGTCGAGGAAGAGGGGACGGATCGGGCGGTCGATCAGGCGCGAGATCAGCGTCTCGCGCTCGGAGGGACGACCCTCGCGCTTGAAATAGCCGCCGGGAATGCGGCCGGCTGCGAAGGCCTTTTCCTGATAGTTCACCGTGAGCGGGAAGAAATCCACGCCCGGCTTCGGCTCCTTGGCCGAGACGACGGTCGCGAGCACCACGGTCTCGCCATAGGTGGCGAGCACGGCGCCATCGGCCTGGCGGGCAACGCGGCCGGTCTCCAGGACAAGCTTGCGGCCGCCCCAGATCAGTTCTTCGGTCTGTATGTCGAACATGGTCGTTTCCATCGGATCGCGACGGCAGGCCATGTCCATTCGGGACGGGGCCGACCGTTCACGTAGAGGGACCATCCTCAGCCGCGCGACCTTCGCGCAGCCTGATGATCCGGTGGGCTCCGACGCCATGAGCAAGACGGCGAGGCGCTGGCTGAACCAGCGCCCGGCGATCCTGCCGCATGCCGTGCGGAGCGGAAGCCTCCCCCGGATGCCCGGGGGAGAGAAGCGGCCGGACGAAATCCGGCCGCCGGTCGCGTCAGCGGCGGATGCCGAGACGCTCGATCAGCTTGCGATAGCGCGCTTCCTCGATGCCCTTGACATAGTCGAGGAGCGAGCGACGCTGCGAGACCATCTTGAGCAGGCCGCGGCGCGAGTGATTGTCCTTCACGTGCGACTTGAAATGGCCGGTCAGGTTGTTGATCCGCTCGGTCAGGATCGCGACCTGGACTTCCGGCGAACCGGTATCGTTCGCCTTGGTGGCGAATTCGGCGATCAGCTGCTGCTTGCGCTCGGGCGTAATCGACATCGGGTGATCCTTCCTTTTGAAAAGCGGAGGCGATGGGAGCATCGGTCCGGGTTGAGGAGCGCGGCCCGGCCGGGATGTCGTCCAGCGGGGTCGCTTGCGGGGGGCACGGGCATAACGCCCGTTCATGCCTGATCCGCGCCGGCTCTATACACCAAACGTGGCAAAAAGCCAGCCGGTCACGGCAAGGGGATCGGGGCGTCAGCCGCCGACATTGAAGACGCGGGTCGGCACGAATTCACCGGCCTCGATTGTGCCGATGGCCACCACGTGGCCGCCCAGCGTCGCATAGACCGGGCCTTCGGCCATGATGAGGGTCTGGCCGCGCAGCAGCACGCTCTGGCCCCGGCGCAAGCGCGCCGCGCCGTCGCGGGTGAGCGGGATCTCCGGCAGCTCGGCCAGCGCGCTTTCGATGGTCAGCAGCGCCTCCATCGGATCGGCGAGCGCCGACAGATCCTCCACACGCACCGCATGGGACACATGAAAGGGGCCGACGCGGGTGCGCCGCAGGGCCGTGATGTGACCCAGGCAGCCCAGCATGCGGCCCATGTCGCGGGCGAGCGCGCGGACATAGGTGCCCTTGCCGCATTCGGCCGCAAGTTCGGTCGTCTCGCCGTCATGGGCGACGATCGTCAGGCTGTCGATGACGACCTCGCGCGATTTCAGTTCGACGACCTCGCCTTCTCGGGCCAGGTCATAGGCGCGTTCGCCATCAACCTTGATCGCGGAAAAGCGCGGCGGAACCTGCTGGATGACGCCCGTGAAACGTGGCAGCAGCGCCTCGACCTGCGCATGGCTCGGGCGCCCGTCGCTGGTGCCGACCGCCTGGCCTTCCGCGTCGTCGGTATCGGTCTCGATGCCCCAGCGCACGGTGAACCGGTAGGCCTTGGTGCCGTCCATCACATAGGGGACGGTCTTGGTCGCCTCGCCAAATGCGATCGGCAGCAGGCCGGAGGCCAGCGGGTCGAGCGTGCCGGCATGGCCCGCCTTGCGGGCGTTGAACAGGCGCTTGGCCACGGCGACCGCGTGCGTCGAGGTCATGCCGATGCCCTTGTCGAGGACGATCCAGCCGTGAACGTCGCGCTTCTTGGGACGCGGGGCGAAGCTGCGCGTCCCGGGCTGGCGCTCGGCGGCGGGCGCCGGGGCCTGCGGCAGGCCGGTCTCGGAGGGATCGGATTCGGGCAATACGGACATCGGCTACTCGCTGATCGAAAGACGTGACGCCGCGGCGCCATCGGAAGGGAAATGCAGTCGGCAGGCCGGCCAGCCGGCGCGGCCACTCAATCCTTGTCGGGCGCTGCCTCGTCGTCTGGCCCGGTCGCATCGTCGGGATCGCCGTCTGCGATCGCGGGCCGGATGCGTCCGGTATCGCGCCGCACACGCTCGTCGGCGAGCAGCCGATCGATGCGGGCATATTCCTCGAAGCTCTCGTCGCGCCGGAAGCGGATGTCCGGCGCGAACTTGAGATTGAGGCGGCGCGCGATCTGGGTGCGCAGGGTCTTGCGGTTGCGCTCCAGCGCGACCAGCACAGGCTTGATGTCCTGCCCGCCGAGCGGCATCACATAGGCCGTCGCCAGCTTGAGATCGGGCGACATCCGGACCTCGGGAAAGGTCAGGATGTGGCTGACGAGCACGGGGTCGTCGACCTCGCCACGGCTGAAGATCTCGGCCAGCGCATGGCGGACGAGCTCGCCGACGCGCAATTGCCGCTGTGACGGTCCCTTGGCGCGCTGGTCTGAAGAGTGCTGTTTCATGGTGCGGCCTTCCGGTCTGGCCTTTGCCCGGAATCGGACCGGGCGAGCATGTGCTGTGAAAGCGCGAACGACCGCATCGGTCGATGGCTGCGCCGGCCCCGCATCCGATGGAGACGGTCCGGCGATGAAATGATCGGGGTGGCGTTCGCGCCCCGCACCTGCCTCATGGGCCAGCTGGCAGGCTCCCGGTCAACCGGGAACCTGCCACGCGGATCAGAGCGTGCGGCGCACTTCCTCGAGGCGATAGCACTCGATGACGTCGCCGGCGCGCATGTCCTGATAGGTCTCGAAGGACATGCCGCATTCCTGGCCTGCCGTGACCTCGCGCGCATCGTCCTTGAAGCGCTTGAGCTGCGACAGGCGGCCTTCGTGGATGACCACGTTGTCGCGGATGAGGCGGACATGGGCACCGCGCTGCACGACACCGTCCATCACGCGGCAACCGGCGATCTTGCCGACCTTCGTGATGTTGAAGATCTCGAGGATCTGCGCCTCGCCCAGCCGCTCCTCGCGGAGCGTCGGTGCGAGCAGGCCCGACATTGCCGCCTTCACGTCATCCACGAGGTCGTAGATGATGTTGTAATAGCGGATCTCGGTACCGGTCCGCTCGGCCGCCTCGCGCGCTTCCTTGTGGGCGCGCACGTTGAAGCCGATGACTGCCGCACCGGACGCGTTGGCCAGCGTGATGTCGCTCTCGGTGATGCCGCCGACGCCCGAATGGATGACGCGGGCCATGACCTCGTCATTGCCCAGCTTTTCGAGCGCTCCGACAATGGCCTCGACGGAGCCCTGCACGTCGCCCTTGACGACGAGCAGGAATTCCTTGCGGCCAGCGCCAGCCTTGAGATCGCGCATCATGTCGGCGAGCGAACGACCGGCCGTGCTGGCACGGACGGCGGAGCGCTCGCGCTTCTGGCGCGTGCGGTAGTCGGTGATCTCGCGGGCGCGGGCCTCGGATTCGACCACCGCGACGCGGTCGCCGGCCTCGGGCGTGCCGTTGAAGCCGAGCACCTCGACCGGGACCGACGGCCCCGCCTCGGGAATGGGCTGGCCGAGCGCGTTGATGAGCGCGCGCACCTTGCCCCATTCCGCACCGGCCACGACGATGTCGCCGGGGCGCAGGGTGCCGCGCTGGACGAGCACGGTCGCTACAGGGCCACGGCCGCGATCGAGCTTGGCCTCGATGACCGTGCCTTCCGCCGAGCGGACAGGGTCCGACTTCAGGTCGAGAATCTCGGCCTGGAGCTGGAGGCCTTCCAGCAGCTTGTCGAGATTCAGGCCGGTCTTGGCCGAAATCTCGAATTCCAGCGTGTCGCCGCCCAGCGACTCCACCACGATCTCGTGGCTGAGAAGCTCGGTGCGCACGCGCTGCGGGTTGGCGTCGGGCTTGTCCATCTTGTTGATGGCGACGATCAGCGGCACCTTCGCGGCGCGGGCATGGGCGATCGCCTCCGCCGTCTGCGGCATCACACCGTCATCGGCTGCAACGACCAGAACCACGATATCTGTGATCTTGGCGCCGCGGGCACGCATGGCCGTGAAGGCCGCGTGGCCCGGAGTGTCGATGAAGGTGATCTTCCCGCCCAGCGGCGAGACGATCTGATAGGCGCCGATATGCTGCGTGATGCCGCCAGCCTCGCCGGACACAACATTGGTCTTGCGGATGGCATCGAGCAGCGAGGTCTTGCCGTGGTCGACATGGCCCATGATCGTGACGACCGGCGGACGGAAGACGAGAGCGCCTTCCTCGTCGGGCGAGTCGAACAGGCCCTCCTCGACGTCGGCATCGGCGACGCGCTTGACCGAATGGCCCAGTTCCTCCGCGACGAGCTGCGCCGTATCGGCGTCGATCACGTCGTTGATCTTGAGCATCTGGCCCTGCTTCATCAGCAGGCGGATGACGTCGACCGCGCGCTCCGACATGCGGTTCGCGAGTTCCTGAATCGAGATCGTTTCGGGAATCACGACCTCGCGGGCGATCTTTTCCTTCTGCTCCGCATTGCCCTTGCCCATCATGCGCTGCATGCGGCGGCGATAGGCAGCGACAGAACGCGTGCGCTCGCCCTCGTCCTCGGTCGCGGTGGTGACGGTCAGGCGGCCGCGCCGCTTTTCCTCACCCGCCTTGGGCTTTTCGGGCTTGGCCGGAACGACGGGCTTTGGGGCCGACATCGGACCCGGACGACGCACGGGCCGCACAGCCTCCTCGCCCTCGCCGGGACGACGGCCCGGGGCACCGGGAGCGGCGCCTGGCCCTGCGCCCGCGCCAGCACCCATCGGACGGCGCGGCGCACCATCGGGGCTTGCCGAACGGGGAGCACCGGAGGGGCCGCCGGGACGCGGCGCGCCGGGCGACATGGACGGACGCGGCCCGGCCGGACCGCGACTGTCGCTCGGGCCCAGGCGGCGCGCAGCCTCCTGCTCGGCCCGGCGCTTGCGGTCGTCCTCCTGGCGGCGACGCTCCTCTTCCTCACGCTTGCGGGCCTCGGCCTGCTCGCGCTCGACACGCTCGCGCTCGTCGCGCTCGGCGCGCAGGCGGGCTTCCTCGACCGCGCGGAGGCGATCGTCAGCCTCGCGGACGCGGGCATCGGCCAGCGCGCGGGCACGGGCATCCATCTCCTCTTCGGAGAGAGACCGAAGGACCATGCCCGAGCGTCCAGCCGTGCCGGCAGGCGGACGCGCCGGAGGCGCGGCGGGAGCATTGCGCTCCGGACCACGCGAGATCGGGGGCGAACCAGCCTGGGGGGCCGAAGAACGGGCCGATGGCTGGGGACGGGGCGCGGCGCTCGCAGCAGCCGGACGGGGCGCAGCCGGAGCAGGCGCTGGAGCCGCAGGTGCCGAGGCCGGAGCCGGAGCCGGTGCCGGTGCAGAGGCAGTTTCAGGCAACACAGCGGCGGGAACCGGGGCGACCGGAGCGGCCGGCGCAGCAGGAGCCGGATTGACAGCTCGGGCAACCTGCGGCGCAGGAGCCGGTGCAGGCGCGACGGCAGGGGATGGCGTGGACGCAGCCGGTCGCGGCGCCACGCTTACCGGGGCGTCCTTCGCAGGCGCACCTGCCGGAGGCAGCGTGCGGCGCTTGACGGTCTCGACCACCACGGCCTTGCTGCGTCCATGGCTGAAGCTCTGGCGCACGACGCCCTGCTCCACCGGACGCTTCAACGACAGAGTCTTCGTCGGAACGCTGAGGGTCTTGTCGTTGGGGTTCTTGGTATCGGTCATTCCGCCGTTTGTCCTGCGGGCTTCGGGTCGTCGTTCAGGTCGATGCGATCGGCGACATTGCGCCGGTTCGCGGAATCGTCGTGTCGCGTTACGGTCGGGCTCTCGTCCGGCAGGCCCGCATGAGGCCGGACAAAGGGCTCGGCCTGCGCCGAAAACGCCGCATCTGGCGAAGGATCCGCCTCACGCGACGCGCTCGACACAAGGGGTAAACCCGGTTCGGGCACACCCGTTTCAAGCGGAGGCTCGTCGTCCAGGTAGGACCGATACCGATGCCAGCGCAAACGGAATCCGTCGCTTCCCGGACCTGCGACAAGGCCAGCATGTATCACATGTGGGCGGCCAAATGCCAAACCCAATTCGTCTTCAGTGAAATCTTTCACGACGATCGTGGTAATTTCACCGACACCGGCCCCGCGGCGCAGGGCCTGGGCCAGTTTTCGCACCCCGTCAGGCGCCGCTTCCACGGCATGAAGCAGCACGGCAAGCTGGCGGGAGACCGCCGCCGGCTCAACCTGGTTGAAGCCGAACAGGGCGGCGCCTGCCTTGTTGGCAAGCGCCAGCGCCTGGAGTGCGTCGCGGCGCAGCAGCTGCGCCACCGTCTCCGCCAGATCCGGGGGAACCGTCACGGGGCGCTTCAGGCCGCGGGCAAAGGCCTTCCGGGCAATGGCGCGGGCCACGATCGAACGCTGGCCCGTGACCCAGACGCCCCGGCCCGGCAGCTTCCGGCGCAGGTCAGGCAAGACGCTCCCGTCCGGCGCCGCGACGAAGCGGATCATCCGGGCGGGATCATGCGCCTGCCGGGTGACCACGCAGGTGCGACGCGGATCGCCCGGTATCTCGCCTTCGTCGCGCTGTCGTGCCAAGTGCCCCTGTCTCCCGATGGTCGTGGTCCTCGCTTCAGCCGCCGTCGCCGGTGCCGTCCTGGACCGCGTCGGGGCTTTCATCGTCGCCCCCGGCCTGCGGCTCCGGCAACGCATCGATCCAGCCAGCCGCGAGACGGGCCGCCATGATGATGCCTTCCGCATCGGCCCGCGAGAGCTCGAAGGCGTCAAGGAAGCCGGGCTGCTTTACGGCCTGGCCGTCCTTGCGCTCCGTCCAGCCGACCAGATCGTCGGTGGCGCAGCCCGCGAGGTCCTCGACGGTCTTCACGTCGTTCTCGCCGAGGGGAACGAGCATGGCCGTCGTCAGGCCGGAAATCGTCTTCAGCTCGTCGGCAACGCCAAGTGCGCGCCGGCGGGAGTCGAATTCGGCCTCGATGCGGGCGAGATGCTCGCGCGCACGGTTCTGGATCTCGGTCGCCGTGTCCTCGTCGAAGCCCTGGATGTTGGCAAGCTCGCCGAGATCGACATAGGCCAGTTCCTCGACATTGCGGAAGCCTTCCGATGCCAGGAGCTGGGCCACGACCTCATCGACGTCGAGTGACTGCATGAACAGGTTCGAGCGCTCGACGAATTCCTTCTGGCGGCGCTCGCTTTCCTCGGCCTCGGTCAGGATGTCGATGTCCCAGCCGGTGAGCTGCGAGGCGAGGCGCACGTTCTGGCCACGGCGGCCGATGGCGAGCGAGAGCTGGTCGTCGGGAACGACCACCTCGATGCGCTCGCTGTCCTCGTCGAGCACGACCTTGACCACTTCGGCGGGCTGGAGCGCATTGACGATGAAGGTCGCCGCATCACCCGACCACGGGATGATGTCGATCTTCTCGCCCTGCAGCTCGCCGACCACCGCCTGAACGCGCGAGCCGCGCATGCCGACGCAGGCGCCCACGGGATCGATGGAGGAATCGCGCGAGACGACGGCGATCTTGGCACGCGAGCCCGGGTCGCGGGCCACGGCCTTGATCTCCACGATGTTGTCGTAGATCTCCGGCACTTCCTGCGCGAAGAGCTTCGACATGAATTGCGGGTGGGTGCGCGACAGGAAGATCTGCGGCCCGCGCGTCTCGCGGCGCACGTCATAGACATAGGCGCGCACGCGGTCGCCGGGGCGGAACGTCTCGCGCGGGATCAGCTCGTCGCGGCGCACGATGCCCTCGCCACGGCCGAGATCAACGATGACATTGCCATATTCGACGCGCTTGACGAGGCCGTTGACGATCTGGCCGATCTTGTCCTTGAACTCGTCATATTGACGGTCGCGCTCGGCCTCGCGCACCTTCTGCACGATGACCTGCTTGGCCGACTGGGCCGCGATGCGGCCGAAATCGAAGGGCGGAAGCGTCTCGGCGATGAAGTCACCGACCTGGGCCGCCGGATTGCGCTTGCGGGCGTCGTTCACGGAGATCTGGGTCGCCGTGTTCTCGACGTCGTCGACGACGAGCAACAGGCGCGACAGGCGAATCTCGCCCGTGCGGGGATTGATCTCGGCGCGCACCTCGGTCTCGCTGCCATAGCGCGAGCGGGCCGCCTTCTGGATCGCGTCTTCCATGGCCGCGATGACGATGCCACGGTCGATGACCTTCTCGCGGGCCACCGCATCGGCGATCTGCAATAATTCAAGCCGGTTGGCGCTGACGGCCATGGCGAGCTCCATTCAGGTTCAGGAAGGATGCTTCAGGATCCGGGCTTGCCGCGAGGAGCGGCACCGTTTCGAGATTTGGGTCCGGGGGATCGGGATTTGGGTCCGGGCGACCGAGGCTTGGGGCCAGAGGGGCCGGTCTTCGGACCGGATTTCGGGTCGCCCGTCGCGGGGCGCAGCGGGCGGGGCGGAGCGGGACGGGCGGGAATCGGGCGGGCCGGCGGCTGCGAACCGGCATCGTCAGCCAGGCCAGCGGCGCTGTCCCCAGCCTCATCGCCCTCGTCACCCTCACGGGCGGCCGCGAGTTCGGCCTTGCCGCGCCGCAGCGATTCGCGGATGAGGTCATCCGTCATGACAAGACGGGCTTCCATCAGGCCCGCAAGAGGCAGGCAAACGGTCGGCTCGTCGTCGCCCTTCACGTCGGTACGCTCGACGACAACCTCGCCGCCTTGCGTGCCGCGCAGAATGCCCCGGAAGCGCTTGCGGCCGTCGCGGGGCGCCAGCAATTCGAGCTTGGCCTCGAAACCGGCCCAGCGGTCGAAATCTTCGGCACGCACCAGCGGCCGGTCGATGCCCGGTGACGACACCTCAAGATAATAGGGTCGCCCGATCGGATCATCGACGTCGAGAGCGGGCGAGACCGCCCGGCTGACCGTTTCGCAATCCTCGACATTCATCGAACCGTCGGGGCGCTCGGCCATGACCTGGACCGTGCAGCCGTTCTGCGCCGAGATCTTGATGCGCACCAGCCGGAAACCCAGATCGGCCAGCACGGGCTCGACCACGGCTGCGACGCGCGCGGCCATGCCGGTCTCGGTGATCAGGCGGACCTGACTGTCGTTCCGGGCCTGATTGTCGCTCATCGCCTCGTCCCCTGCCGGGTTTCGTCCTGTGCCGGCTGCCCGGCGTCCCGCCATCCGGTGCGGACCGCGCCAAAAGCGCGGGCCGATGCCAGTGCGAAAGGAGCGGGCCCCGGACGGGACCCACTTTCCATCGGCTCATCGAGCCCACCGGAATGTCGGAATGGCAGAGCACGTAACCGAATTCGCCATCAGAGGCAAGGACGCGCAAGCAGATGCCGGGCGAATATGGGCAATCTACCCGAATCAGGGCCGTGCGACGCCAGTTGCGACCTTCATCGACCATTTGCCGGGCGGATATACGATTTCCTCACGGACTTCGCCTAGGGTGCCTGCAACCTAGGAGGGTTTTATGGGTCCGCTGCAATCACTGGTGAGCGAGGTCGAGGACGCCATTGCGAGTGGCGAACCGGAACGGCGCGCCAATACGCTGCGGCGACTGACCGGACTCTTCATCGACGAGTCGCCCAAGCTGTCGGAGACGCATGTCAGCGTCTTCGACGAGGTGATCCTGCGACTCGCCCGCGAAATCGAGTTCCGGGCCCGGATCGAATTGTCGGAGCGTCTCGCCGATCTCGCCAATGCGCCGATGCGGGTGACGCGCGACCTTGCCTTCGACGAGGACATCCGCGTGGCCGGCCCAGTGATCGAGCGCTCGACGCGGCTCGACGAAGACGACCTGCTGACCATCGCCAGGGAGCGGGGGCAGAGCCACCTGCTCGCCCTGTCGTCGCGCCGCGACCTGTCGGAGCAGCTGACCGATGTCATCGTGGAGCGCGGCAACCGTCAGGTCAGCCGGGCCGTTGCGAGCAACCATACCGCGCGCTTCTCGGATCATGGCTTCCAGACCCTGGCGCAGCGCGCCGGCAGGGACGCGCAGCTCAATGCGATCCTGCGGCTGCGCGCCGATCTGCCGGCCCACCTTGTGGAGACGCTGCTGACCAAGGCCAAGGAAAAGGCACGCGAGCAGATGTCCGACATGGACGAGAGCGCGGCCGGCCTCATCGACGAGACGCTCGAGGCGAGCACGGATGCGACCTCGCTCACGCGCTCGAGCCTGGCGCTCGTCGACGATTTCGACGAGGTGACCGAAAAGGTTTCCCGTCTGTCGCGCGAGCGCAATCTCGTAGAGGACGATGTCGTGCGCCTCGTCAATGAAGACCGGCTGCCGGAGGCCATTGCGGTGATGGCCAAGCTTGCCGGCGTGCCGACGCAGGTCGCGGCCCATGCCTATTCGGCCAGTCACTACGACCCGCTGCTCTTCGTCGTGCGCAGCATCAAGTTCGGCTGGCCGACCTTCAAGCTGCTGCTGACCTACAAGGCTGGGCGGGAGCCCTCGCCCGCCACGCTGAAGTCCGCCTTCGCGGCCTTCGAGAAGCTGTCTCCCGCGACGGCACAGCGGGTGCTGCGCTTTGCGGCCGCCCGCGACAACATGAACCGCAAGAGCGTCGCGTAGGCGGCGGGCTGCAGCTTCCTCACATTTATGTGACGATCTGCCGCATCCTTCCGGATGGCGTCGCCTTTGGAGCATCCCGCCCTAATTCAAGGGCATGACGCAGCACGATCCGCGCCGGCGCCCGCCCCGCAATGTGCTAGGGGGAGCGCTACAGCCCTGTTCGCTCGATCCGGTGACCGGCTTCTATCGCAACGGCTGTTGCGAGACCGGGCCCGAGGACCGGGGGCTGCACGTTGTCTGCGCGCATGTGACGGAGGCGTTCCTCTCCTTTTCCGCACAGAGGGGCAACGATCTCTCGACGCCGCTGCCCGACTATCGCTTTCCTGGCCTGAAGCCGGGCGATCGCTGGTGCCTGTGCGCCCTGCGCTGGCTCGAAGCGGCGCAGGCGGGGGTTGCACCGCCCGTCGTCCTGTCGGCGACCCATGAAGCGACGCTCGCGCTCGTTCCCAAGGGGCTGCTGCTCGATCACGCAGTCCCGGAAAGCCCCTCCGCTCCCACGCCGAAGCCGCCATCGTCCGATCACGGACCGGGGCGTGAACCATGAGAGCCCGATCCATCCTCCGGGGCCAGGACGCGGATGCGGCGATCGACCGTGTGCTGCAGCTCGTCCTGACCTGGCGCGAGCGTCCGCCCGCGCCGCAGCTGCCCAAGCGTCTGGACGCCCTGTTTCGAGAGTTGAGCCGGCTCGAGCCGCGCCGGCCGGCCGAGGAGATCGAGGACCTGATCTGGGCCCTATGGGGGTCCCATCCCGAAAGCCATGCCTGTTCCGACATGGCGGTCGCCGTCGAGGCCATGGCGGCAGACGCGTTCGACCTCGCGCGACCGATTTTGGACGAGCTTGTCGTGCGCCATCCCGATTGGGCGGAGGCCTGGAACAAGCGGGCGATCATCGCCTTCGCCAACCGGCGCGAACGTGAGTGCCTTGCCGATATCGAGCAGACGCTGCGACTTGAGCCACGCCATTTCGGTGCGATGGCCGGTTTCGCCCAGATCTGCGCCCGACAGGGCAGGCTGCGCGAGGCTTGCGCCGCCTTCGAGACCGCGCTCGATGTCAATCCGCATCTCGAGGGCGTTGCGGACGTGGTGCATGAACTGCGCCTGCCGCGCTCGCGTTTGCACTGATCGCCGCCTCCCCCGACAGTCGGTGTGCGCCGATACCCATGGCGGAGCATCTCCATTAGGCTAGCCTGTGCGCAGATCCATGCACGGGCGAGCGAATGACAGAGACGGACAATGAAGCGGGCGCAGAGCTCGGCAGCTACGACTATGTCGTGGTCGGCGCCGGATCGGCGGGCTGCGTGCTCGCAGAGCGCCTGTCGGCGGACGGGCGGCGCTCGGTCCTTCTCCTGGAAGCCGGGGGCGATGACAACTGGATCTGGTTCCACATCCCGGTCGGCTATCTCTTCGCCATCGGCAATCCGCGCGCGGACTGGCTGTTTCGCACGCAGCCCGAACCCAGACTGAACGGGCGGGTGCTGAACTATCCGCGCGGGCGTGTCATCGGCGGATGCTCGGCCATCAATGCGATGATCTACATGCGCGGCCAGGCCGCCGATTATGACGGCTGGCGGCAGATGGGGCTGGCGGGCTGGGGCTGGGACGACGTCCTGCCCGATTTCCTGCGGCAGGAGGACCATGCCGGCCCGCCCGATCCGCTGCATGGCAAGGGCGGGGGCCTGCGGGTCGATTATCCGCGCATGCGCTGGGACCTGCTCGACGCCGTTCAGGATGCGGGCGAAAGCATCGGCATTCCGCGCATTGCCGACTTCAATCGCGGGAGCAACGAAGGCTCATCCTATTTCCAGGTCAACCAGAAGAACGGACGGCGCTGGAGCGCGGCACGCGGTTTCCTCAAGCCTGCCCTCAAGCGCCCGAACCTGCGGCTCGAAACCGGCATTCATGTCGAGCGCGTGCTGTTCGAGAACGGGCGTGCCAACGGTGTGCGGCTGCGGCGCGGCGGGCAGGTTTTCACGGCGCGGGCGCGATGCGAGATCGTGCTCGCGGCCGGCGCCATCGGATCGCCGCAACTGCTCGAACTCTCGGGTATCGGTGACGGTGCACGTCTGCAGGGCCTCGGCATCGCCCCGCTCGTGCACCGGCCGGGCGTCGGCGAGAACCTGCAGGACCACCTGCAATTGCGGCCGGTCTTCAAGGTCGAGGGTGTGGCGACACTCAACATGCATTACCGCCAGCTCTGGCGGCGCGCCTGGATGGGACTGCATTACGCGCTGGCGCGACGCGGGCCGCTGACCATGGCGCCCTCCCAGCTCGGACTGTTCACGCGCTCGTCGCCGGCCTATGAACAGCCGAACCTGCAGTTCCACATCCAGCCCCTCTCGCTCGACCGCTTCGGCGAGCCGATGCACGATTTTCCGGCCTTTACCGCGAGCGTGTGCAACCTGCGCCCGACCAGCCGGGGCCATGTCCACGCCGTCTCGCCGGATGCCGCGACCGCACCCGCTATTGCTCCGAACTATCTCTCGACGCCAGAGGACCGGCAGGTGGCCGTCGATGCCATCCGGCTGACACGCAGGCTCGTCAGTGCCCCGGCGCTCGCCCGCTACCGTCCGCAGGAATACCGGCCCGGCACGCACCTGACGAGCGACGACGAGCTCGTGATGGCTGCCGCCGAGATCGGAACGACGATCTTCCATCCGGTCGGCACGGCGCGGATGGGACGGCCGGACGATCCGATGGCCGTGACCGACGAGAGGCTCCGGGTGATCGGTATCGACGGGCTTCGCGTCGTCGATGCCTCAGTCATGCCACGAATCACCTCAGGGAATACGAATGCCCCGACCATGATGATCGCCGAGAAGGGCGCCCGGATGATACTGGACGACGCATGAACCCGAGAGTTCGCCAACCGTGAGCCCGGCATCCGCAACTCCTCTCCTGTTGCCGGTCGATGGCCGGCAATCGGCGACCGCGCTTTCGGTCCAGCGCGGCACGCGCCGGCTTTTGGCGGCGATGGGCCATGTCTCGCTGCCGGAATTCGTGCTGCCGACCGGGCGGCGCGCCGATGTCGCGGCGCTGGCGGGCGATGGCGGCATCGTCCTTGTGGAGATCAAGTCTTGCCTCGCCGATTTCCGCGCGGACCGGAAATGGCTCGACTACCTGCCCTATTGCGATGCGTTCTATTTCGCGGTGACGAGCGATTTTCCGGTCGACGTCCTGCCGGAGGATGCCGGGCTCATCCTGGCCGACGGCTTTGGCGGCGCGATCATGCGCCCTGCTCTGCCCGGTTCTCTGGCGGGGGCACGACGCAAGGCGATGACGCTGCGTTTTGCGCGGATCGCGGCGCTCCAGCTTCACCGGCTCGCCGACCCGGAAGGGGCGCGCGGTCACGACGGATTGCAGGGCTGATGGGTACCGGCTGCGGCGCGATCCTGGCGCGAGGGCTCGCGGTCTGGCTGCTGTTCATGGGGGTGGAGACGGTCCTGGGCACGCTGCGCACGCTCTATGTCGAGCCGCAGCTTGGGCCGCTGCTCGCGCGGCAGCTTGCCTTCCCCGTCGGGCTGGCGACCATTGCGCTCGTGACCTTCCTGACGATCCGCTGGATCGCGCCGCGCGACAGCCGGGACGCGCTTGCAATCGGGCTCGTCTGGGCGGCGCTGACCTTCATCTTCGAACTCGTGATCGGCGTGTTCGCCATGGGGCTGCCGGTCGCCACCGCGCTCGCCGATTACGACCCGCGCCGGGGCGGGCTGATGGCCTTCGGACTGATCGCGCTCATGCTGCTGCCCGAGGCGATGCGGCGCCTGCGGGGCCATGCCGGCTGACCGTCAGCTGCCGTTTCCGCCGCAACCGCATCCGCCCTTGCCGTGATGGCCGGGCGCGTGGTCGTCTGGCGTCGCGTTGGGCGCGGGCGGGTCGGACTGCGCCTCCATCAGGCGGCGATCCTCCTTCAGCGCGAAATTCACCATCCGTGTCAGGCAGGCGCTGGCGCCGTCCTCTCCGCGCTCGAGGGCCGTCATCAGGCCGAGCCAATCCTCGTCGGTGGCGAGGCGCGTGAAGCGGCGGACGGCGGCGGAGGCGTACTGGCCACGGCTCTCGTCGAAGGCCATGCACATCGAGTCGACCTCGGCCAGCAGATGCAGGTCGCCGAGTTCCAGAAGCAGTTCGGCTGCGATCGTATCGTCGCCCAGCCGGTCGAGAACGTTTCCCAGCATCATGACACCGCCTCCTGGCCTGCATCGTCGAATGTCACGCCCTCGATATCGGCGCCTGCGAGCAGGCTTGCGATGA
>JBIPLL010000551.1:0-2506 GCA_044368425.1 Beijerinckiaceae bacterium | reverse complement strand
CCGTTACGAAACGCATCAGCGTGCTGGCCACGCCCGGCACCGTGGCGCGCGACTATACGCGCGACCTGATCAGCGCCTATGCCTATGATTGCGAGGTGCGGCTCGTTGGCGCGCGACGGCTGGCGGAACTCGCCGAAAGCGAATTGCGCGGCGATGACGTATCGGATGCCGACATCCTTGCCGAGATCGAGCCGGCCTTCTCGCTCGACCCGGGCGGGCGCACGGACACGATCGTGCTCGCCTGCACGCATTATCCGCTGCTGCGCCGGCGCTTCGACGCCATCGCGCCCTGGCCCGTCGCATGGATCGATCCCGGACCCGCCATCGCGCGGCGGGTGAGCGAGCTCATGGGCAAGCCGCTCTTCGAGCATGAGCCCAACGAGGCGGGGGCCAATCTCGCCGTCTTTACCTCTGGCGCCCAGGTCGGCGACACGATGCGCGACATGCTCGCGGCACGTGGCCTCGCGCAGGCGGTGGTCGAGCCGATGCCAGTGGGGTAGGCAGCGCAAGCGTGGGCGTTTGCCTTGACCTCGTTGCTTGCGGCGTATAGAGACCCCTCAAGCGCGGGTCGAAAGGCCCGCGTTTACAGTTGCGCACCCGTGATCCAGCGACCTGTCGCCGCGATCTGTCGGCCCGCCCGGTGACATTCACCGACAGGGCAGAGGAGGGCGCGTTCCTCACCGTCTGTCGTTTCCAGAGGATACGCGAATGTCGAAGCGGATTGCCGCCAAGCACAAGATTGACCGTCGTCTCGGTCAGAACATCTGGGGCCGCCCCAAGAGCCCCGTCAATCGCCGTGAATATGGCCCCGGCCAGCATGGCCAGCGCCGCAAGGGCAAGCTTTCGGACTTCGGCACGCAGCTGCGCGCCAAGCAGAAGCTCAAGGGCTATTACGGCTCGATCTCGGAGAAGCAGTTCCGCCGTTATTACGGCGAGGCGATCCGGATGCGCGGCGATTCGGGCGAGAACCTGATCGGCCTGCTCGAGCGTCGTCTCGACGCCGTCGTCTATCGCGCCAAGTTCGTCGCGACCGTGTTCGCCGCCCGCCAGTTCGTGAACCACGGCCATGTCCGGGTGAACGGCGTGCGCGTCAACATCCCGAGCTATCTCGTGAAGCCGGGCGATGTGATCGAGGTCAAGGAAAGCTCCAGGCAGCTTGTCGTGGTGCTCGAGGCCGTGGCGCTGGCCGAGCGTGACGTCCCCGACTTCATCGAAGCCGACCACAGCAAGATGTCCGCCAAGTATGTGCGCGTGCCGACACTGTCGGAGGTGCCCTATGCGGTGCAGATGGAACCGAACCTCGTCATCGAGTTCTATTCGCGCTGATCCATCAGCCGAATCCGGTCACCAATCTGGAAAGAGCCGTCCTTCGGGGCGGCTCTTTTCGTTTGGGGGGGCGCGAGCGCTGTGCTGCCCGCATGACCGGTACGCTGCGCAACCCGCAATGACGTGCCCGGTACAAGTATTGCCGGCTTTGCCCGTTTGGCCGAGGCGATGCGCACGCCTCGCGTGATCTGATGCGGAACGCAAAAAGGCCGCCCTCACGGGCGGCCTTCGTTGCCTCGGACCTGATGGTGTCAGGGCTGTGCGGGACGCATCCCGCCACGGCCTTCGCCGCGTCCCTCGCCGCGGCCCTCACCACGACCTTCGCCGCGACCGTGATGGTAGCCATGGCCGCGATCGTCGCCACGGCCCCAGCGGTGGTGGCCGTCGCCGCGCTTGCTGGCATGCATGCCCATGCCGCCCATTTCCTGGCGCATCGGCCGGGCAAGCTCCGGCAGAAGGCGCTTCTGGCGCTCGTCGAGCGTGGCCCAGAGCGGCTTCATCGCGTCGGCGAGGCCGCGCATGTGCTCCGACCCTTGCGTGGACATGGTCGCCATGCGGTCGATGCGCTCCATGAAATCCGCCGGCGGCGTGGCGTTGCGCATCATCTCGCGGCGCTGCAGGCGCGCATCGGCGATCTTGCGTATCGCCGCATCGACCGGCGGCCACAGCTTTTCCTGATCGGCATTGAGCTTGAGACCGGCCTTGAGGCCAGCGATCCGCGCATCGGTGAAGGACGCGACGTCCTCGCGCGAGGGAGCAGAGCGCTCAGCCCGCTCCGCGCGCGGACCCTGTCCACCGGGGCCACCCTGCGCGCCCGGGCCGGAGCCCTGCTGTGCCATGGCATAGCCGCCCGCGCCCAGCGCCAGCGCACATGCGCCCGCCAGCATGCCCATACGCTTCATGTTAAATTTGCTTGTCATCCGGGGATCTCCTCGTGATCTTCAGGCCCGATGAATGCAGTAAAGCATTCCGCGCATCACGGGGGCGTGGCGCCCACATGACCAATTTGTCATGTGAAGAACGTCAACTAGGTGGCGCGGGTTCCAGAGGCGGCGCCGGCTGTGTCAGGACGCCCGCAAGCCCTTCAGAAAGCCCGCGAAGCGCATCAGGCCCTCCGGCCAGGGGCCATGGCCCGACAGGCTGTTGATGTGCCCGCTTTCGCCGGCATCCGTCGGGCTCA
>JBIPLL010000259.1:0-4893 GCA_044368425.1 Beijerinckiaceae bacterium | reverse complement strand
AGGCCGCGCAGGCCAGCGCCGCCTGGATCATCGAGGACGACTGGGATGGCGAATTCCGCTTCGAGGGAGCGCCGCTGCCGACCCTGACCAGCATCGACCTGACCGGGCGCGTCATCTATGTCGGCACCTTCACCAAGACGCTGTTTCCGTCCCTGCGTCTGGGCTTCCTCGTGGCACCGCCCTCGCTCGCCGAGCAGATCGGCGATTGCCTCGCCGCCTATTCGCCCGGCGTTCCCACGGCGCTTCAGGGCATCGTGGCGGACTTCATCGGTGAGGGGCATTTCGCGACCCATGTGCGGCGCATGCGCAAGCTCTACAAGGAGCGCCACGATGCCCTGCTCGCGGCGGCTCGGTCCCATCTGGGGCCCGATCTCGTGGTCAGGGCCACGGAAACCGGCATGCACACCGTTGCCTTCCCCCGCGACGGGCTGGAAGCCCGCGCGATCGTTGAGGCCGCCGCGCGCCAGGGCGTGACCGTCGCGCCGATCAGCCGGTTCTCGCTGGAGCCCGTCGGGCGCGACGGCCTCGTGCTCGGCTTCAGCGGCTTCACCCCGGCCCAGATCCAGTCTGGCGTGCTGCGCCTGCGCAAGGCCATCGACGAAATGACCGCATGAGCGGATGATGGCGGGCCGGACGCCGGATTGGACTGGTCGTTCCGTCGGAATGGCCCTCAACGAGGAGCCCGATCCGCCCTAATCCTCGACCATTCCGACCGGCCCGCCAGATGAGGAACTCAGCTTGAACGAGTGGGACGTCATCATCGTCGGAGCCGGCTCGGCCGGGTGTGCCCTGGCCGGGCGCCTCGCTATGACCGGGTGGCGCAGCATCCTGGTGATCGAGGCCGGTCCGCGTGACCTGAGCCCGTGGCTGCATCTGCCCATCGGCTATGGCAAGACCTTCTATCATCCGCGCCTCAACTGGATGTATCGCACCACGCCGCAGCCGGGCCTCGGCGGCCGGCAGGTCTACGTTCCGCGCGGCAAGGTCGTCGGCGGGTCGAGCGCCATCAACGCAATGGTCTATGTGCGCGGGCAGCCGGAGGATTTTGACGGCTGGGAGCGGCTCGGCAATCCCGGCTGGGGCTGGAAGAACGTGCTCGCCACCTACCGGCGCATGGAAGACCACGCGCTCGGCGCCTCGGCCTTCCACGGCGCGGGAGGCCCGCTCCATGTCGAGGACATTGCGGGCGAGGTTCATCCGCTCACACCGGTCTTTCTTGCCGCGGCGCAGGAAGCCGGGCTGCCCTTCAACCCCGATCTCAACGGCGCGACCTGCGAAGGCGTCGGCATCTACCAGATCACGACGCGCGGCGGCCTGCGGGAATCGGCCGCCCGCGCCTGGCTCCATCCGGCCCGCCGCGAAGGACATGTGCGGGTCGAAACGGGCCTGCTCGTGACCCGCATCCTGTTCGAGGGACGCCGCGCCGTCGGCGTGGAGGCCCGCCGCGGCGGCCAGACGCTGACGTTCCGCGCCGCCGGCGAGGTGGTGCTGTCGGGCGGTGCGATCAACACCCCGCAACTCCTGCAACTCTCGGGCATCGGCGCGCCGGACCTGCTCGCGCGCCATGACATCCCGGTGGTTCATGCCCTGCCGGCGGTCGGCCGGCACATGCAGGATCACTTGTGCTACGACCATGTCTATCGCTCGCGCCAGCCCAGCCTCAACGAGGCCCTGTTGTCCTGGCCCTCGCGCATCGGCATGGCGCTGAAATACGGCCTGCGCCGGCGCGGTCCCCTCGCGCTCAGCGTCAACCAGGGCGGCGGCTTCGTGCGCATCGCGGCCGACAGCGAGCGCCCGGACATGCAGCTCTATTTCTCGCCACTGAGCTATGAGCGGGCCGTGCCCGGCGTGCGTGCCCTGATGAAGCCCGACACCTTCCCGGGCTTCAGCACCAGCGTCTCGCCCTGCCGCCCGCTCAGCCGCGGCCATGTCGCGATCCGCTCGCCCGATCCCGGCGAGGCGCCGGACATCGACCCGAACTACCTGTCCCACCCGCAGGACCTTGCCGATCTCCATGCCGGGTTCAGGTTCCTGCGGCGGCTGGCCTCTGCCCCTTCCTTCGCCGCGCTCATCGATACCGAGATCCGTCCCGGCGATGCATGCGAGGGCGAGGAGGCGGAGATCGAGGCGATCCGGCGTAACGCCTATTCGGTCTTCCATCCCTGCGGCACCTGCCGCATGGGGCCCGATCCTTCCGACAGCGTGGTTGATCATCGCCTGCAGGTTCATGGCATGGAGGGCCTGCGGATCGCAGATGCCTCCATCTTCCCGACGATCCCGTCGGGCAACACAAGCGCTCCCGCCATGATGGTTGGCGAACGGGCGGCTGATCTCATGCTGGCCCGCTGAGGCCGGTTTCATCACAGCCATGCAAGGACACAAGATGATCGAGCGTCATGAAAGCACCACCCGGCTCAGCAAGGTCGTGGTCGCGAACGGCTTCGTCTTTCTCTCCGGCCTGACGGCCAGCGACCGTTCCGGCGGTGTTCCCGAGCAGACGGCCGACATCCTCGCTCAGGTCGATCGCTATCTCGCCATGGCAGGCACTGACAAGAAGCGCATCGTGGTCGCCAATATCTGGCTCAGCGACATCACGACCTTCTCCCAGATGAACGGCGCCTGGGAAGCATGGGTCGACCCGACGCACCTGCCAGCCCGTGCGACCGTCGAGTCGAGGCTTGCGGCTCCTGACATCCTCGTCGAAATTCAGGTCCAGGCGGTCGTCTGACGCAAGGCATCGACATGGCATATCGGGTCTCGGCCGGCGGCCAGAGCTACGCTTTCGCCGATCTGCGCGAGCTGATGGGCAAGGCGACACCGCCGCGCTCGGGCGACCGTCTCGCCGGACTGGCGGCGGACACGATGCAGGAAATGATGGCGGCCCGCTTCGCGCTGGCCGACCTTCCGCTGGCGACTTTCCTGAACGAGGCCCTCGTGCCCTATGAGGCGGACGAGGTGACGCGCCTCATCCTCGACACGCACGATGCCGCGGCTTTCCACCCGGTCCGCAGCCTCACGGTCGGAGCGTTCCGCGACTGGCTGTGCGGCGAGGCGGCCACGCCCGCGGCCCTGTCGGCGCTCGCGCCGGGCATCACGCCGGAAATGGCGGCTGCGGTCTCCAAGCTCATGCGCAATCAGGACCTGATCCTCGTGGCGCGCAAATGCGGGGTCGTCACCCGCTTTCGCAACACGATCGGCCTGCCCGGCCACATGGCGGTCAGGCTCCAGCCCAATCATCCCACCGACGATGCGGCCGGAATTCTCGCCTCGATCATCGACGGGCTCAGCTTCGGCTGCGGCGATGCGGTCATTGGCATCAATCCCGCCTCCGACAGCCCCGAGCGGATCGTCACGCTTCTCCACCTGCTCGACGAACTGATCGCGCGCTTTGCCATTCCCACGCAGTCCTGCGTCCTGACCCATGTCACGACCGCCATTGCGCTGGCGCAGCGAGGCGCCCCCGTCGATCTCATCTTCCAGTCCATCGCCGGGACGCAGGCGGCCAATGCCTCCTTCGGCGTGACCCTCGGCCTGCTGCGCGAGGGTCTCGATGCTGGCCGCTCGCTCAAGCGCGGCACGATCGGCGACAACGTGATGTATTTCGAGACGGGGCAGGGCTCCGCACTCTCGGCGGGTGCCCATCACGGCGTCGATCAGCAGACGCTGGAGGCACGCGCCTATGCGGTGGCGCGCGCCTTCGAGCCATTGCTCGTCAACACGGTCGTGGGCTTCATCGGCCCGGAATATCTGCATGACGGCAAGGAGATCATCCGCGCCGGGCTGGAAGATCATTTTTGCGGCAAGCTCATGGGCGTCCCGATGGGCTGCGACATCTGCTACACGAACCATGCGCAGGCCGATCAGGACGACATGGACACGCTCCTGACGCTGCTGGGCACGGCAGGCGTCAGCTTCATCATGGGCGTTCCCGGCGCCGACGACGTGATGCTGAACTACCAGTCCACGTCCTTTCACGACCAGCTCTATATCCGCGAGGTGCTCGGCCTGAAGCGCGCGCCCGAATTCGCGGCCTGGCTCGAAGCCATGGGCATCGCGCAACCGGACGGACGCCTGACCCCCTCGCAAGGCGGCACCCGGCTGCTGTCGGCCATCGCGGAGCCGGTCCAGTGACCGACGACCGCGAGGAGCGCCACGACCTTGAGGCAGGTGGCTCGCGCTGGGCCAATCTCGCGCGGCTGACGCCGGCCCGCATCGCGCTGGGCCGGGCCGGTGCCTCGCTCCCGACCCGCGAGGTGCTGCGCTTCGGTTTGGCGCACGCGCAGGCGCGCGATGCCGTGCATGCGCCCTTCACTCCGGCCGCCATCGCCGCAGGCATCGACGCACTCGGTTGTGCGACGCTTCTGGTCGAGAGCGCCGCCGCCAGCCGCGAGACCTATCTGCTGCGCCCCGATCTCGGCCGTCGCCTGTCCGGAGCATCGCGCGAGGCCCTCTCGAAGCGCGGTGGTGCCTGCGACCTTGCCATCGTCATCGCCGATGGCCTGTCGGCCACCGCCGTCGAGCGCCACGCGGTCGGCCTCGTTTCCGCGCTGCTCCCGCTTCTGGCGCGGCAGGGACGCAGCCTCGGCCCGGTTACCGTGGCGTCGCAGGGGAGGGTGGCGCTGGGCGACGAGGTCGGCGCCTTGCTGGGCGCGCGCATGGTGCTCGTCCTGATCGGCGAGCGTCCCGGCCTGTCCTCGCCCGATTCGCTGGGGACCTATCTGACCTTCGCCCCGCGTATCGGTCTGACCGACGAGGCCCGCAACTGCGTCTCCAACATCCGCCCGGAAGGGCTCCCGGTCGGGGGGGCGGCACACAGGATCGCCTGGCTTGTCGACGCGGCGTTCCGCCTCTCGCTGACCGGGATCGGGCTCAAGGACGACAGCGACAGTCCTC
>JBIPLL010000257.1:0-4910 GCA_044368425.1 Beijerinckiaceae bacterium | reverse complement strand
AGTAGAGCGTGGCGTCTTCACCCGCTTCGCCCTCGACATGGAATTCGCGCACGCCTGGCATCACCGTCCGCCACGGCACATCGCCAAGCGAATGGCCGATATAGCCACGCAATGCGGCCGGCAGCACATCCACCGCCGGGCGCAGCTGGCGCACAGCCGCAGGCTGAGCCGGCACTGCGCTGCCGAGAATGGCCGAGAGCATGGCATCGCGCCGGCGCAGCGCAACGCCTGCCTCCTCCTCGATCTGCCGTGCGACCACGGCCTCGAGTGCACTGACATAGCTGCGATTGCGCGGGTTGATGCCGAGATGCGCGTCGATCAACGCATGCATCGGGCGGTTCAGCCGCCCGGCCGCGTAGCTCGCCAACAGTGCATCGAGAGGCTCCGCCTGCTGGGGGTGCCCGAATGCATGCATGGTCACGATGACCGCCTCTTTCCTGACAGGGTCGCCATGGCGACCGTGACACCGAAAACCGTGGCCGTCGGCCTTGGCCGCATCCACACTCGAACGCTCTACGGGGGGCAGGCGCCCTTGGATCAGGTCGCGTATGACATTGATCCCGCTTGGTCAAATCTGGATTAAATCTTTAGTTGGTCAAGTCCGGGAATCTCCGTAATTCGCATGAATCCTTGCACCACCCGGATCATTTTCGACACGCCACCTGCGCATTGCCGCAATCACGGGCGCCACATAAGGTTGCCCGAGATCTGACAGGCGACGTTCCGCAGCCCCTCCTCCTGACATCGGGCCCACCATGACGCTTCCCCGCTTTCGCGATGACGCCTATCTGCGCTCCATTCCCGCGCGTGTCGTCGCCATCGAACACGAAGCCGTGATCGTCGACGCGACGGTCCTCTATGCCCAGGGCGGCGGGCAGCCTGGTGATTCAGGCGTGATCCGCACGACCGGCGGGCGCGAGATTGCCGTCTCGAACAGCCTCTACGCCCCCGACCGCGTAGCCATCCGGCATCTGGTCGGACCAGACCATGGCCTGAACGAGGGCGACGACGTGACGGTCGCCCTCGACTGGGAACGCCGGCTGCCCCGCATGCGCATCCACACTGCGCTCCATCTCCTGAGCGTCGTCCTGCCATTCCCGGTCACGGGCGGCGCCATCGGGGAAGGCGAAGGGCGCCTCGACTTCGACATCCCCGATGCAGGGCTCGACAAGGAGGATATCGGGCGCCGGCTCGCTGAACTCGTGGCCCGCGACGCGCCCGTCACGGATCGCTGGATCACGGATGCCGAGCTCGACGCCAATCCGGGCCTCGTCAAGACGATGTCGGTCCAGCCGCCGCGCGGCAGCGGTCGCATCCGGCTGGTGGACATCGCCGGCATCGACCTGCAGCCCTGTGGCGGCACCCATGTGCGCACGACAGGCGAGATCGGGGCGGTGCTCGTCACCGATATCGAGAAGAAGGGCAAGCAGAACCGCCGCGTGCGCATCCGTCTCGCCGGCTGATCCCGCGAGGGGCTCCGCTGGGCCGACAAAAGCCAAAAGGAACCGGAATAAAAAAGGCCGCGCAGGGCGCGGCCTTTCCGACCGGGTTCAGAACCGTTCGGTCACTGCGAGGGCGCCAGAAGCGACACCTGACCCCCGGTCGGCCTCGCCTGGGCCTGCGGCTTGGTGGACGCGCCTGGACGCGCGGGCGGTGCGGGCACAGCCTCAAGCGCCGCCGGCTCGACCTTGGCCTCGCCGCCGAACAGGTTGCCGATCGGCGAGAAGAGCCGCTTGTAGAACGGTGTGTCGGCGCTTGCGGCTGCAACGGGCGCTGCGGCGACAGTTGTCGCGGCCGGTTGCGGCACAGCCGCCTGTGTCGCAGCCGGTGCCGGCGCCGCCGGGCGTGCAGCTACAACGCTGACAGGGGCCGCCGAGGCGACAGGCGCAGCAGCAACCACCGGACGCGGCTGCGGCTTCGGGCGGCCACTCTCGTCGAGTGGCACCAGACGCGGCCCGGCCGCGAGGGCCTCCGGTCGGCTGACTTCGGCAACGGCCGAGCGCATCTCGACCACCGGCGAGGTCGCCCGGTCGCCATCGCCGCTCTGGGTGACAAGCGCCTGCTTGAACGAGGCGTGCTGGTCCCCGTCCTCGTAGACCACCTTCAGCGCGGGCGTGCCACGCGCCACCAGTTCGGCAACCTTCTGCTGGTCGGCACGCTGCTTCTGCGCGACGGCCTGTGCGATCGTCTCGTCGACCTGCAACGTCGGACAGGCCCCGGCGGGATCAAGCCGCGCGCCGCCGGGCGCATCGGCATTGAACACGTAGCGGCGTCCGCAGACCTGAACCTTCGGCTCGGCCTTCGTCACCTCGAAATGGTCGCTGCCATCCTTGAGATTGCGCCAGAAGGCGATATTCGGATCGACGCGATGCTTCGCCATGTTGTCCGGCGTCATGCGGAAAGGCAGCGCCTGCATCTGCACCGCCTTCTGGCCGCCGGTATGGGCATCGCGCACAAGCGCATAGATCTCGGCGATCTGCTCGTCGGTCATCGAATAGCAGCCGCGCGACGAGCAGGCCCCGTGCACCATCAGATGCGAGCCGCTGCGGCCATACGACCTGTCGAAGGCATTGGGAAAGCCCATATTGAACGACAGGAAATAGCTGGAATTCGGATTCATCTGCGCGGGCGTGATGTCATAGAAGCCTTCGGGCGCCTGCCGGTCGCCCTCGCGCACCTTGGGGCCAAGCTGGCCCGACCAGCGGCACATCGGGTAGGTCTTGAGCAACGCGTAGCGCCCGTCCCGCCCCATCTTCCACACCTCGAGCTCCGACTCCTTCTTGAAGGAGCGGATCAGGACAGGATCGTAGCGGGTCATGCCCTTCTGGCTCATCAGCGCCTGCGTGGCAGGCGGGATCTGGACCCAGTGGCGATTGGGAGTGCTCGATCCGTTCTCCTCGCAGGCGGCAAGCCCGAGCGGCAGGAGGAGGGCGACGACGAGGGACATCCGGGAACGGCTCACGCTGCGTCTCTTTCTTTCACCGCGCACTGGCTGGCTCCTCCTTCGAGGCGCCGTCGCACCATGCGCGCATTCGGCAGGGCGTCCTTGAGAAAGCTCAATGCCCAGTGCCGACAGGCTACATCCGGTCCAATATAACGGTTATCGTTAAGCAGGCATTACCGCAAGCCGTCCGGGTCGGCCGGCATGGTGAACAGATCGTTAAAGCGTCCGGCCCAGCGCCAGGAACTTGTCGGCCCGGTGCGCCCGGATGGCGTCCGGCGAGCGGCCCGCAAAACCGGACAGCGCGGTACCGATGGCATGGCCGACGCGGGTGATCGCCTCCTGCGGGTCGCGATGGGCGCCTCCCACGGGCTCGCTGATGATCGTGTCGATCACGTTGAAGCGCATCAGATCCTGCGCCGTGATCTTCATGTTGGTGGCCGCATCCTGGGCGCGACCGGAATCGCGCCACAGGATCGAGGCCGACGCCTCGGGCGAGGCGACCGTGTAGATCGAATGTTCGAGCATCAGCACCTTGTTGGCGGTGGCGATGGCAATGGCGCCGCCCGAACCGCCCTCCCCGATGACGACGGCGACATTCGGCACGCCAAGTCCCAGCGAGAACTCGGTCGAGCGGGCAATGGCCTCGGCCTGCCCGCGCTCCTCGGCCCCGATGCCCGGATAGGCGCCCGCCGTATCGACGAAGCTGATCACAGGCAGGCCGAACCGGTCGGCGATTTCCATCACCCGGACGGCCTTGCGATAGCCCTCGGGTCGCGCCATGCCGAAATTGTGACGGATGCGCGCATCCGTCGTCGCGCCCTTCTCCTGGCCCATCACGCAGACGGGCTCGCCCCGGAAGCGAGGCCGGCGAGGATCGCCTCGTCCTCGGCAAAGGCGCGATCCCCGGCCAGCGGGGTGAATTCCTCGAACAGGCCGGCACAATAATCGACGAAATGCGGTCGCTGCGGATGGCGCGCGACCTGCGTCTTCTGCCAGGGCGTCAGCGCGGCATAGAGATCCCTGAGCGCCTGCCCGGCCTTGGCCTCGAGCCTCGAGATTTCGTCGTCGATGGCCACGGCTTCGCCCTTGGCGGCGACGGCCCGCAATTCCTCGATCTTGGCCTCGAGTTCGGCCACCGGCTTTTCAAAGTCGAGATAGGTGCGCATGAACTCGTATTCCTACCTCATTTTCCCTGCCATTTCCCGTCCGGCAATCATGATCCCGGTCATTTCCGGCGCCGGTCGGCAGGCTCGCGAAAGGCGGCGGACCTTGGCGGGCGATGGTGGCGGTGTCAAGGCCGCGCGGGCGCCTCGCCGGTCCGGGGTGCCGGCAGGGCGGCCGGCGAAAGCACGGGCCGCAGGCGCCACGCGGTGTTGCGGGCGGGGCGGGCCGGCACGGGCCGGTAGAGTTGCTTGGTCGCATCGATGACGAGCACCCCTGCACCGGGCAGAAGCAGCCGGCCGCCGAGCTTTTCCCAGGCGCCGGCCCCGCGCAGGAAGAGCCGGCGCGGGATCGGCGGCACGAACAGGGCCTCGCGCCAGCTTTCGGGAGAGAAAAGCGTCTCGCGCAGGAGCGTGGTGAGCTGCGAACGGCTGAACGGGCGCCCTTCGCCGAACGGCGTCGTATCCATCCGGGCCCACAGCCCGCGCCTGTTGGGCACGACGAGCAGGAGCCGCCCGCCCGGAGCGAGCACCCGCCATGCTTCCGCAAGGAGATCATGGGGATGATGCGACATCTCCAGCGCATGCACGACGAGCACCCGGTCGATGCTCGCATCCGGCAGGGGCAGGTCGGCGGGATCGACGAGCGCGGTCGCGCTGGCGCCCGGGCGCGGCCAGTGCATCACGCCCTGGGCGGCCGGCATGAAGGCGATGAGGCGCTCCGCACTGTCGCGCCAGAGCGACAGGTAGGGGGGCGCATAGCCGAGCCCCAGCACGCGCAGTCCGCGCGGCTCGCTCCAGGCCGA
>JBIPLL010000324.1:0-4055 GCA_044368425.1 Beijerinckiaceae bacterium | reverse complement strand
GGCGTATAGGCCGCCATGCCCGACATCGGCATGCGGCTGTCGTCGCAGCCATAGGTCTCGATCTCGTTCTCGGGCAGGATTCCGGCCTCGATCAGCGCGGAATAGAGCGCGATGGCGTAATGGCCGATCGACAGCAGGAACCGGTCGCGCCCCTCCCATTCGGGATCGTGAGCACGATAGGTCATGGCATGGAAATAGGCGACCGTCAGAATATCGGCCGCCCCGAGCGCCTGCGCGATATACCCTTGGCCCTGCACCTGCCCCATGCGCAAGGCATTGCGGCGGATATTGTAGGCGCGGTCGGCGAGCGTGAGATTGGGGCGGTCGGGTCGCCCGTCCGGCGAAAGATCGAGCGCCTCAGCCATGGATGAGCATGCCCCCGTTCACGTCGATGACCGCGCCCGTGATGTACGAGGACAGGTCGCTCGCGAGGAACAGATAGGCTCCCGCGACATCGTTCGCCTCGCCAAGCCGCTGCAGGGGCACGCCCTTGGCAATCTCGACCTTCATTTCCGGGGTGAGCTTGCCGCCCGTGATGTCGGTCTGAATCAGGCCGGGCGTGACGGAGTTGACCCGGATGCCATCGGGGCCCAGTTCGCGTGCCATCGCCTTGGCAAGGCCGAGCACGCCGGCCTTCGCGGCCGAATAATGCGGTCCGCCGAAGATCCCGCCGCCGCGCTGCGCCGAAACCGACGACATGCAGACGATGGAGCCGGACTTGCGCTCCCGCATATGCGGGATGAAGGCCTGCGACAGATAAAGCACGCCGCGCAGATTGACGTCGAGGATCCGGTCCCAGCTGGCCGGATCGATCTCCATGACCTTCGACGGCTGCGTGATGCCCGCATTGTTGATCAGGATGTCGATCGTCCCGAACGCGGCGATGGCCTCCTTAGCGGCGGCCTCGCAGGATGCGAGGTCGGCCACGTTGCAGCCGATGCCGACATGGCCTTGCCCGAGCCCGGCGGCAGCCTTGCGCGCGCCCTCCGCATCGAGATCGAGAATGGCGACCCGCGCTCCGTGCTCGGCAAAGAGCCGGGCGGTGGCGAGCCCGATGCCGCGCAGGCTGGCGGCACCCGAGATGACGGCGTTTCGTCCCTTGAGCAGCATGTTTTTTATCAATCTGAGGTTTTGGGAACCCGAATATGGTCGCCATACGCGCGAGCGACAAACGGCATGTTCTCATCATGCGATGAATTGAATTCATCATATGAACCTGCCTCACCTGACGGGCGAGATGCACGCTTTACATCCCAGGATGAATTGGCTTCATTCATCCTATGCTCGCTCAGGTCTCGCTTTCCGGCATCCGCGCCTTCGAGGCGGTGGCCCGCCGTGGTTCGTTTCGGGCGGCCGCGGGCGAGCTCAACCTGTCGCCGAGCGCAGTCAGCCACGCCATCGTCAAGCTGGAGCGGGCCATGGGCGTCGCGCTCTTCGACCGCAGCGGGCGCACGGTTGCGCTGACCGCGACCGGACAGGTCTTCATGCGCCATGTCGGCGCGGCCTTCGACGAACTGCGCCGCGGGCTGGAAGCGACGAGCCAGCGCGGAACGCCGCTCCTGCGCCTGCATTGCGCGCCGAGCTTCGCCGCAAACTGGTTGTCGCCGCGCCTGCCGCGCTTCTTCGCCGCGCATCCCGGCATCGAGGTGCGGCTATCGGCCGGCACCGACTATGCCCGCTTCTCCAGCGACGAATTCGACGCCGACATCGTCTATGGCGCCGTGCGCGGCGAAGGGCTCACTGTTATCCCGCTGGTCGAGGAATCCGTCGCGCCGATGTGCGCGCCCGAACTGGCGGCACGTATCTCCAGCCCTGCCGACCTTCTCGACCTCACCCTGATCCAGTCGGACAACAAGCAGGTGCGCTGGCCCCAATGGTTCGAGGCGAACGGCCTGCCGGCTCCGCTGAGCCAGGGCAATCGCTTCGACCGCAGCTTTCTCGCCATTGCGGCTGCGGTGGACGGATTGGGCATCTGCCTGGAATCGACCCTGCTCGCCGAGCGGGAGCTGCGCTCCGGCCGGCTCGTCATGCCGCTGGCGGGCCGGGCGCGCGACATCCGCTATGTCGGGCACCGCCTTGTCTATCCGCCCGAGGGCCGGCAGCGGCGCACCGTCCGCCTCTTCGCCGAATGGCTCCTGTCCGAGACGCAGGCGACCGTCGCCGCCGCCACAGGCCCGTGATCAGCCCCCGATCGTGATCCGCACGCGCGGCGCAGCGTTGTTGCAATAGCCCTTGGGGTTCCATGCGGGCGACACGAGAGGCTGCACCTGCCCCCTGTCGTCATGCGCTCGCGCGATCAGGACATGTTCGCCCCCGTCCAGCGTCACGGCCAGCGTGAAACGGCGCCAGCCGAACGGCCCACCCGCATCGCCGAGCGTTGCCTCGCTCCAACTGCGCCCGCCATCGGCGCTCACCTCCACCCGGATCACCTCTCCGTGCCCGGTCCAGGCCTGACCGGAGACCATGACCCTCTCGCCGGCCGCAAGCCGCGCCCCCTCGGCAGGCGACACGATCAGCGACTTCACCGGCATGTCGGTGATCACGTCATAAAGCGCGGGATCGGCGCCCGCATCGGGCACGCGGGGCAATCGGTAGTCGAGCCCCCGCATCTTCTCGCCGTCATGCCAGGCCGAACCGGGATAGCCCGGTGCGACAACGCGCAGGGGGCCGCCATGCAGCAGCGGAAGCGGCTGCCCGTTCATGGCAAAGGCAAGCAGCGTCTCGGGCGCCAGCGCCTTGGCGATGGGCAAGCCGCGCGACAGCGCCGGACCGGAACCGTCGATCTTCCTGTCCGGGCTCAGATGGCCCGTATAGACCGCTCCGGCCGCAACACCGCACGCAGCGAGCACATCCACCATGCGCACACCGGTCCATTGCGCGCAGGCGACAGCCCCGCCCGACCATGGCAGGCCGTCGGTGAGAGGTGCGTACCCCGCCCGTCCGTTGCCCGCGCATTCAATGACCGCCACCTGCGTCACGACCGGAAACCGCGCCTTCAGTTCGGCCAGCGTGAACGTCGCGGGCCGGTCGACAAGCCCCTCGACCCGCAGCGACCAGCCATCGGGATCGGCCGGCAGCCCCTCCGGCAAGAGGCCGTTATTGCGCACGAAGAAAGCGGAAACCGGGGTCAGCGGGTCAGCCAGAAGCTCAACCGGCGCCTCTGCATTCAACGCGCCGTCCGCCAGGATGCGCAATCCCGGCTTCTGCGCCTTCAGGAGCGCAAGTTCCCGCTCGGTCGCCATCTGATCCTCCCCGCATGCATGTGCAGCATATGGGACGGGCGTCGCTCAGGCCAATCAACCGAAAGCCGCCCTTTGCGCGGACGCCCAGCCGCGCTAGGAAGCGCCACCGCATCGGCGCATCCATGGCGCCGGGCAAGGGTGACGCCGCTCTAGGGGGATCGCATGAACAAGATCAAGGTGACAGGAACCGTCGTCGAGCTCGATGGCGACGAGATGACCCGCATCATCTGGCAATTCATCAAGGAAAAGCTGATCCATCCCTATCTCGACGTGAACCTCGAATATTACGATCTCGGGATGGAATATCGCGACCAGACCAACGATCAGGTCACCGTCGATGCCGCCCACGCCATCAAGAAGCACGGCGTCGGCGTGAAATGCGCCACGATCACGCCGGATGAGGCGCGCGTCGAGGAGTTCAAGCTCAAGGACATGTGGAAGTCGCCCAACGGCACGATCCGCAACATCCTGGGCGGCGTGATCTTCCGCGAGCCCATCATCTGCAAGAACGTGCCGCGCCTCGTGCCCGGCTGGACCCAGCCGATCATCGTCGGCCGCCATGCCTTCGGCGACCAGTATCGCGCCACCGATTTCAAGGTGCCCGGCAAGGGCCGCCTGACGATCAAGTTCGAGGGCGAGGACGGCTCGGTGATCGAGAAGGAAGTCTTCAAGTTCCCGGGTTCGGGCGTGGCCATGGCCATGTACAACCTCGACGAATCGATCCGCGATTTCGCCCGTGCCAGCTTCAATTACGGCCTGTCGCGCAAGTTCCCGGTCTATCTGTCGACCAAGAACACGATCCTCAAGGCCTAT
>JBIPLL010000256.1:0-4920 GCA_044368425.1 Beijerinckiaceae bacterium | reverse complement strand
TCCGGCTCGGACCGTATCCACGAGGCGATCGAGAAGCTCGATCCTGAAGGCCGCCACGACGTGGTGGTGAATGTGCAGGGCGACCTGCCGACCATCGACCCGCGCGCCATCGCCGCTTCGCTGCTGCCGCTGTCCGATCCCGCGGTCGATATCGGCACGCTGGCCGCGATCATCACCCGCGAGGAGGAGCGCCACGAGCCGAGCGTCGTGAAGGCGGTTGGAACATCGCTTGCGCCCGGACGCCTGCGCGCGCTCTACTTCACCCGCGCGACCTGCCCCTGGGGCGATGGTCCGTTGCTGCATCATATCGGCCTCTATGCCTGGCGCCGCCGCGCGCTCGCCCGTTTCGTGGCGCTCCCACCCTCCGAGCTTGAGCGTCGCGAGAAGCTCGAGCAATTGCGCGCGCTCGAAGCCGGCATGCGCATCGACATCACCCTGGTCGACGACGTTCCGCTCGGCGTCGACACCCCGCCCGATCTCGACCGCGCCCGCGCGATCCTCGCTGCACGCTGACGGAGTTTTGAAGATGAGCAAGCTGATCGCCTATCAGGGCGAGCCCGGCGCCAATTCCGACATTGCCTGCCGCGAGGTCTTTGCCGACTGGACGCCCCTGCCCTGCGCGACCTTCGAGGACGCGCTGACCGCCGTCGCCGACGGCACCGCGCAGCTTGGCATGATCCCGATCGAGAACTCGATCGCCGGACGCGTCGCCGACATCCACCACCTGCTGCCGACCTCCGGCCTGCATATCGTCGGCGAGCACTTCCTGCCGATCCATTTCCAGCTGATGGTGGTGCCGGGAACGCGCATCGAGCAGATCCGCTCGGTTCACAGCCACATCATGGCGCTGGGCCAGTGCCGCAAGATCATCCGGCAGAACGGCTGGAAGGCTGTCGTCGGCGCCGACACGGCCGGCTCGGCCCGGCAGGTCAAGGAATGGAACGACCCGTCCCGCGCCGCCCTGTCCCCCCGGCTTGCAGCGGAGGTCTACGGGCTCGAGATCCTCGCGGAGAATGTTGAGGACGAGGCCCACAACACGACCCGCTTCGTCATCCTGTCGAAGGAACCGGCCTGGGCCGACGCCGCGTCGGGCGCGACCATCGTGACGAGCTTCGTCTTCCGCGTCCGCAACGTGCCGGCCGCCCTCTACAAGGCGCTCGGCGGCTTCGCCACCAACGGCGTCAACATGACCAAGCTCGAGAGCTACATGGTCGAGGGCCAGTTCTACGCCACGCAGTTCTATGCGGAGGTCGAGGGCCATCCCGACGAGCGCGGATTGAAGCTCGCCTTGGAGGAACTGGCCTTCTTCTCGCGCGAACTGACAATTCTCGGCGTGTTTCCGGGGCATCCCTATCGCGAAAGCGTGCGCCCCGCCGCGGAGTGAGCCTCAGAAGCCCTCGCCATCCACGAAGGCGCGCTCCAGCCAGTGCGCGATCGCGATCGGCGGGGGCGAGCGCACACCCCCCTCATGCGTCCCGGCGAGGATCTGCGCCACCTCCGTCCGGTGGAACCAGCGGGCATCCTCCAGTTCCTGCCGGTCGATGGTCAGGTCTTCATCGAGCGCCTCGCACAGGCAGCCGATCATCAGCGAGGACGGGAACGGCCAGGGCTGCGAGGCGAGATAGCGCACGCGCCCCACCCGCACGCCCGCCTCCTCGAAGATCTCGCGCCGCACAGCGTCCTCGAAGGTCTCTCCCGGCTCCACGAAGCCCGCGAGGCAGGAATAGGTGCCGGGCGGAAAGCGCGGCTGGCGGGCAAGCAGGCACCGGTCTCCCCGGATGGCCAGCATGATCACGACCGGGTCGGTGCGTGGAAAATGCTGGGCCTTGCAGGCGTCGCATTCACGGCGCCACCCCCCGGCGGCATTGGCGGTGGGCCCGCCGCAATTGGCGCAGAACCGATGACGCAGGTGCCAGCCGATCAGCGACTTGGCCTGCGCCAGCACGCCGAGATCGGCCGGCGCCAGCAGGCCCTGCACGGCCAGCGAGCGCAGGTCCAGCGCCACGAGATCACCCTGGCCCTGGTCGGAATCGACAGCCGGGTAGGCAAGCTGCATCGCAAAGCGCGGCCGCCCCTCGTCGAGCCCGAGAAAAGCCTCCTCGGTCACCGCGCCGTGCTCCTCCGCCTCGGTGAAGCTGAAATAAGGTGACAGCCCATTGTCGAGACGCCGCGTCAGCGGAATGTCGCCCTGCAGCAACACCGTGCGCGCCAGCGGGTCGGCACGCCATTGCGCGATACGCTGCGCGTCGTCCCGGTGATTGGCGCCCCGGTCGAGCATGTTCGACGCATAGCCGAGGCGAGCGGAAAGTTCGGTGCGATGGGGCATGGCTTGACCGGTGGGATCTGGCTTCGGGACTAGCGGGACAGTGCCCCGGCAAAGGCGCCGGACAATGCGTCGGCGACTGTGCGGGCGGCGGAAGGTTCATGGGGAATGCGCATTCCGCTGCCCCAGACAGGACCGGGCCAGGCCGGATCGCCCACCCGCCGCATGACGACATGGACATGGAGCTGGCGCACGATATTGCCGAGCGCGCCGGTATTCAGCTTGTCGCCGGGAGCCACCGCGCGCAGTGCCGCGCTGGCGGCATCGACCTCGGCCTGCAGAAGCGCCCGCTCCTCGGCCGTCAGATCCTGCAACTCGCTCAAGGCCGCGCGCCGGGGCACGAGGATCAGCCACGGGAACCGGGCGTCGTCCATCATGCGCACGCAAGACAGCGGCCCCTGTGCGACAGGCAGCGTATCTGCCTCCAGGCGGGGGTCGAGATGAAAGGCAGGAGCATGGGCGGACATGGCACGACCCTATATCCCGTCCCGCCGGCTGGAAACCCGCTTGCCGGCGCATGGCCGCGCAACCGGCCTGCGTGTCGCGCGGCAGGGAAGCTGTTGGCGGGAGCCGACAGGGTGCGTGCGACACTTGCAAGCGGGCGCCCGATCACCGATATACGCGGCGGGAGGTTGGCAAGGACGTTCCACTCGCCAATCGGGTCAGGTCCGGAAGGAAGCAGCCCTAACGAGACCGGGCGGGTCTTCGTCCAGCCTCCCAATCGCCGTCATGTTCCGCCGTCATGTTCCGCCGTCTCATCCGGCGCCACCGTGACATCGGCTTTCGGCCGGCGAATCGATGCAGGACCGAAGGCGCGCTTTGGCCGCAGGGATCACATTTCGATGAACGATCTGCCGGCAGGGTCTTCACAATCGTCTTTAATGAATCAGTCCAATGGCTTGATTGATCAGGGCGGCCTTGCGCTGCCCGGCATCGAGACCGCACAGCCGCGTCAGGCCGGGTACCGGGTGCTCGCCCGGAAATATCGCCCCCAGACATTCGACGACCTGATCGGCCAGGAGGCGATGGTGCGCACCCTGCGCAATGCCTTCTCGTCGGGCCGCATCCCGCAGGCCTGGATTCTCACGGGCGTTCGCGGCGTCGGCAAGACGACGACAGCACGTATCCTCGCCCGCGCATTGAACTACGACGTGCCCGGCAAGGTCGCCGCGCCCACAATCGACATGCCGGAACTTGGCGTTCACTGCGCCGATATCATCGAATCGCGCCATGTCGACGTGATGGAGATGGACGCCGCGTCGAATACCGGCATCGACGACGTCCGCCAGATCACGGATGGCGTGCGTTATGCGCCCGTCACGGCGCGGATGAAGGTCTATATCATCGACGAGGTCCACATGCTGTCGGAGAAGGCGTTCAACGCCTTCCTCAAGACGCTGGAGGAGCCCCCGCCCCACGCGAAGTTCATTTTCGCAACGACCGAGATCCGCAAGGTGCCGGTCACGATCCTGTCGCGCTGCCAGCGCTTCGACCTGCGTCGCGTCGAGGCGCAGACGCTTGTGGCCCATCTTGCCAGCATCTGCGGCAAGGAAGGTGTCAATGCCGAGCCCGAGGCGCTGACCCTCATCGCACGTGTTTCCGAAGGGTCCGTGCGCGACGCGCTCTCGCTGCTCGACCAGGCGATCTCGCATGGCGGCGGACATGTGGAGCTTGAGTCGACGCAGGCCATGCTCGGCGTGGCCGATCCGGGCCGGGTCATCGACTTGTTCGAGGCCGCCATGCGCGGTGATCTGCCCGCCGCGCTCGGCGCCCTGCGCCACCAATATGACGGCGGCGCCGACCCGGCGACGATCGTGGCGGAACTCGCCAACTTCACCCATCTCGTCACGCGCCTGAAGATAACCCCGGCCGCCGCGTCAGATGGTGGCCTCAGCGAGGTCGAGCGCCGGCGCGGCCAGGAATTCGCCGCAGCGCTGCCGATCCGTATCCTGTCGCGTGCCTGGCAAATGCTGTCGAAGGGCGTGGCCGAGGTGCAGCAGGCCCATCGCCCGCTCGCGGCCGCCGAAATGGTGCTGGTGCGCCTCGCCTATGCGGCAGACCTGCCGACGCCCGATGAGGCCCTGCGCATGCTGCGCGACGGGTCAGCCGGCATTCCGTCCGGCAGTGGCAGCGCTGCGCGCGGCAATGGCGGCACTGCGATGTCGGGCGGGTCAGGCGCGTATATGGGACGCCCGTCCGGCGGCGCATTGCGTGAAGAGGCCGTCGGAGACGCCACGCCGCGCATGCAGGTCGCGCAGCGCGAGCCCGTCACCCATCTGCGCGAGGTGCCACGCACATCCGAGCCCGCTCCCCAGCCGCGACCATCCCCGCAGCCGGCAGCGCAGGGGTTGCGGATCGCACGCTTCGAGGATCTTGTCGCGCTCGCGGGCGACAAGCGCGAGGTCGGTCTCAAGACGGCCTTGCAGCGCGACGTTCGGCTCGTCCGCTTCGAGGACGGCCATCTGGAATTCGCTCTCGCCCCGGGCGCGAACCGCAGCCTTGCCGGAGACCTGTCACGGCTGCTCCAGGAATGGACAGGCAAGCGCTGGATCGTTGCCGTATCGAACGAGCCGGGCGCACCGACCCTTCACGAGCAG
>JBIPLL010000332.1:0-3931 GCA_044368425.1 Beijerinckiaceae bacterium | reverse complement strand
CTTGCCGAGCAGGGTGAGAACCTGGGCCTGGACCGTCACGTCGAGTGCCGTCGTGGGTTCGTCGGCAATGATGACGCGCGGGCGCCCGGCCATCGCCATGGCGATCACGGCGCGCTGCCGCATGCCCCCCGAGAACTGGAACGGGAATTGTTCAGCCCGGTTCTGGGGATCGGCGATGTCCACCTCACGCAGAAGCTCGACCGCCCGGGCCTTGCCAGCCGATGCCGGCAACCGTCCATGGGCGACCTCGCCCTCCACGATCTGCCGGCCCACCGGCAGCAGCGGATTGAGCGTCGTCGACGGGTCCTGGAAGACGACGCCGATATCATGGCCGCGCATGCGCCGGAGCGCCTCGTCGCCGGCGCCGACGACCTGCTGCCCCGCCAGCAGGATCGAGCCCTCGATCCTCGCATTGCGCGGCAGCAGGCCGGCGGCGGCGAGCGCGGTGACGCTCTTGCCGGACCCCGATTCCCCGACAACGCCCAGCACCTCGTTCTCGAACACGTCGAGATCGACGCCGCGCACCGCCGGGATCGGCTGGCCCGAGCCCAGGAACGTCACCGCCAGCGACCGGATGGACAGGACGGGGACCGCCGTCTGGCTGTTCTCCGTCCTGGTGTCGGTCTTCATCACTTGCGGAAGCCCGTCGTCCGCAGCACGAGCATGTTGTCCATGTCGAGCGTGAAGCCCGACACGTTCTTCGCCGTGACGATGATGCCCTGGTCAAAGGTGTTGGTCGGGATGCCGAAGGCAGCTTCGACGAGCACCTTGTTCAGGTTGTCATAGGCGGCCTTCACCTCGGCAGCACTTCCGACCGTGGTGTTCACCCGCTCGATCGCCGCCACATATTCGGGATGGGGATGGGGCGTGCCGAGCACCGGATTGTTGACGGTCCGGTAGATGCTGTTCGTGGCGAGGCGCGACGGGAACTTCTGGATGTTGCCGACGCCGCCGAAGATCGTGTCGAAACGGCCCTGAAGCATGGTGTCGACCAGCTCGGAGCCTTCCTTCATGTCGAGATCGATATTGATGCCGACGCGCTTCAGCGTGTTCTGGACGATCTGGCTGATTGCCACGTCGGGCTGGCTGCCGGCATTGACCACGAGCTTCCAGGCGCTCATCTCCGCCGCGCTGAGACCCGACTGCGCGAGCAGTTCCTTCGCCTTGTCGATGTTGAAGGCGTAGGTCTGCACATAGGAGGGATCATGCGCCGGGCTTGCGGGCGCCCACGGCAGGGCCACCACCTGGCCCAGGCCGGCATAGCCCACGCGCAGGATATTCTCCCGGTCCATCAGATGGTTGAAAGCCTGCCGGAACTTGGCGTTCTTGAACGGGCCGCGTGTGGTGTTGATGCGGAACACCTGCACCAGCGGTCCGGGGCCTGTCAGCACCGGATAATCGGCCTGCTTCAGACGGGCTGCGCTGCGTGCCGTGCCGCCATAGATCACATCGACGCCGCCAGATTCGAGCGCGGCGGTTGCGGCGGCATCCTGCGAGAAGATCGTGATCTCCACGTCCTTCGAGAGAGGCTGGCCCTGCCGCCAGTAATTCGGGTTCGCCGTCAGCTTGATCCGCTGACCGACGACGCGCTCGGCGAGCATATAGGCGCCTGTTCCGGCCGGTTTCTGCTCGACCGCCTCGATCCCGGCTGGATCGATGATCGCCATGAACTGGAACAGGTCGGTGATCTGCCGCTCGGGCACCGCCGTCTTGAAGTTCACGCGGATCGTATTGGCGTCCACGACCGCCCAGTTGTCGACGATCGACATGGTCGCGAAGAGGTTCTTCCCGAGCTTCGGGTCGGCCGCCTTCTTCAGGTTGGCCGCGACGGCCTCGGCGTTCAGCGAGCCGCCGCCGTGGAACTTGACGTCCTTGCGCAGCGTGAGCGTGACGGACTTGCTGTCGGGCGCGATCTGCCACGATTCCGCGAGGCTGGGCACCGCCTTGCCGTCGGGCGTGTACTCGATGAGGCTGTCATAGAGGTTCTTGATGAGCGAGGCATTGACGAAGGAAAACTGGTGGGGGTCGAAATTCGCGATGTCGGCGATAACGGCGACCCTCAGGTTTCCGCCCGATAGCTGCTGGGCGGAGACCGGCGCGGTAAGTGTCATCGATAGCCCGAAGGCCAGCGTACCGGCGATCCGGCGTACCAATCTGAACGTGCGCTTCATGTCGTGCATCCTTGTCCTGTTGGGTCTGTCGCTAGGCTTGCGGGCGTCGCTTCCGGCTACCTCCTTGGGCTGTTGCGGTCGGTGATCTTGTCGAGCGGGTAGATCGGGCGCGGCAATCGCTGCCAGGGCAGCGTGTAGACGTCCGACTGGCCGGGTCCGGGCGTATCGGCGCGGATGAGCCGCGACGAAATCGGCGCGAAGAACTGGAAGTTCGATGCGGTCTTCAGCACCGCCATCTTGAAGGCGGTGGGCTCGATCCCGTGCGCCCTGTAGACGTCGGGAAGGTTGCCGGCGACACCACGAAGCTCGCTGACGAGCAGCGTCACGGGCCCCGTCTCGAAGACGGCGGTGCGACCCATGTCGATCTCTCCGTGTTGGTAGCCGGTGACCTTGACGAGCCCCTCCCTGAGCAGCCGCACCGTGCCTGTCACGTTCAGCGGTCGGAAAAAGCGCGTCGCCGTCTCGCCGCCGGCAGCAACAGTGAGCGTCGCGCCTTCCCCGGCCTGCCAGAGCCGATTGACGAGGCCCGGTGCGATCATCGGGATCAGGGCCGGTCCCCGGATCTTCAGCCGCAGCATGGCTTCGAGCAAGATATTGCTGTCGCCCGCAGCGCCTCCGAACACCGTGTCGCCGGTATCGCTGAGCACGACGACGCCCGATGGTTCCGCATCGGCCATCCGTACGGCCTCGTCCACGGAGACGGCCTCCCGCTCCAGGAAGGCGTCGCGCAGGCGCCAGGCATGATCGGCGAGTTCGTCCGCCAGCTTTTCGGCGAGCGCGCGATCGCCATTCGTGACGACGACGGCGGTCCAGCCGCCTTCCGTGACATCCAGCCATGGCTGCATGGGGAAGGGGGCCGCCTGCAGCACGCGCGGGTCCTTCTCCATGGCGCGGGCATGGTCGAACCACTCCTTCATGGGACCATGGGCCGTCAGGAACTTCTCCTGATGCGTGACGAGCGGGATCTTGCGGATCGCGGTGACCGGACGAAGCCCCTCCCGGATGATGCGGAGCAGCAGGCGCATCCCGACCAGACCCGTATCGACATGGTCGTGCGGTTGCGTCCGGTGCCCGACGATCGCCGTCACGGAATCGACCATCAGCCGGGTCACGTTGGCGTGGTGATCGAGCCCGAGCAGGATGGGAACGTCGGGGCCGAGAACCTCGCGGCAAAGCGCGGCCTGCTCGCCTTCCACATCGTCGAGGCCCTCGGCGGCGCAGGCGCCGTGAAGCTGGAGATGCAGCCCGTCGAGAGGCCCCGCCTCCTTCAGCCCCCGCCGGATGACATCGAGGAAATACATCCGCGACTCGGTGTCGATCCGGCCGCCCGCGACGGCATGGGCATTGACGATCGGCACCGTCTCGACCGCGAGCCCGGACTCTGCCACTGCGGCGAGATGGCCGGCGATCTGGCCGCTGCCAGCCGCCTTGTCGAGGACATCGCGCCCGAGATGGAGGCCGAACGAGCGATAGTCCCGCAGGGTCGTGAGCTGCGGGTTGAAGTCGTTGGTCTCTTGCGCGACGTGGATCAGGCCAATGCGCATTCGGGGCTCCTAGAAGAACGTCTTGACGGCATCGAGCACGTTGCCCTTCCCATCGATCACCAGCAGGACATCCCACTTGTCGAAGGTCGTGCAGGGATGGGCGATGCCCAGCGAAACCATGTCCCCGACACGCAGCGGACTGTCGGCAGTGACGGCGAAATGGGCGTGCTGGTCGTTGAGCGCGGACACGGCGCGGCCGTCTGGCAGCGCTTCGGG
>JBIPLL010000764.1:0-4926 GCA_044368425.1 Beijerinckiaceae bacterium | reverse complement strand
GCACGAGGGCGAAGAGCACGCGCCCCCGTCGATGACGCGTTGAGATTTCGCGCCCGGACGCACGGCCGAACGGCGCTCCACCCGCTCCTCGAACTCGACGGCCGTGATGCACGCGTCTCCTCCGGTCGCGGCCCGGCTAAAACTGATAAATCGCGTCGCAGCCGATATACCACTGGCTGAACGCGTCCCCCGTGACCAATCCATTGGAGCGCGCGCTGATCGGGCCGAAGGGGAGGGCCCCGGTCCCGTAGGCCGACGGCGTGTACCAGTCGTAGCGCAGTTCGGGGCGGACGATCCAGTTGGCCGTGGGCGTCCAGTTGAATCCGAACGTGGTCCCCCACAGGTTGCCGACGAACCCGTCGGCGACGGGCGCCGTGTTCGTGGCGCCGTTGCGGGCGGGATAGGCGGTGCGGAAGCCGTTGTTGTCGCGATACCACTCGAGCCGGACGCCCGCAGAGAGCGTGTCGGTGAGGCCGCGGTAGAGATACTGGGAGACGCCGTACCACTGGGCGAGCCCGCCGGGTTGGCCGCGGTTGGCGAGCCCGGTGTCGGCGTTGAACTGCCAGGCGGCATAGCCTTCCGTGACCGCCGTCAGCCGTTCGGCGAACTCGGTCTGCCAGTAGGCGGTGATCATCGAACGATTGCCCACGAGCGCGCCGGTGGGACTGCCTGCGGGATCGATCACCGGCGTGTACTCGTTGCCCGAGGAGACGGCCACCGTGAGCAACTGACCGCCGTTCTCCGAGGCGAGCGTGAGGCTGCCGAGATAGGCGAGGTTGCTCGAGGCGCCGGGGTAGTCGGGATTGGTGGCGGCGGGTACGCCGTCGGAGAAATTATCCCAACCGTTGGTCACGCCGCTCCCGATTCGGATGCGGTCGTCGGGCTGCCAGTAGAAGAGGATGCCCGTGTGGGTGTTCGGTGTGCCGTACATGAATGCGTAGGAGTGCGTGGCGAAAAAGTTGCCCACGGCCGGCACGGTCTCGTAGCCGAGCGGCGTGTAGAAGTGGCCGACGAGCACCGAGAAATCGCCACGGGCGATCTCGCCGTAGAGCTGCGGCATCACGAGGCTGTAGTAACGGCTCGAGCCCCAGCGGGGAATGCCGAAGTTGTCGAACTGGTTGAACGGATAGGCGTCGAGCCCCCGCGCGTTGGTCTGCCAGCCGTCCGTTCCGTAGAGCAGATCGATCCGAGCCCCCCACTGCCAGTCGTCGGAGTCGATGTCGATGAGTCGTTCACCGACGAGGTACAGCTGGTTCATCATCCCCTGCAGGTTGCGGTCCTGCAGGCCGATGGGGCCGTTGAAGTCGCTGCCAAGCGTGTTGCCGCCGATGCTGCAATCGACCCAGCCGTAAAGCGATGCACGGCGCTCTTCCTGCCAGCGCGGGAACAACAGACGCTCCGGAGGCTGCACCGGCTGCTGCGGGTCACGGGCACGGAGTTCGTAGACGTCCTGCGGCGGCGAGATGTCGGACCGGGCGGTATCCGGGAACGGCCAAAACGTCAGCGCAGCGATCGCGCAGAGCATCCACGGGCCGCGCTTGGGCATGGCTGGGTCGTCCTGGGCAGGCGGCCGTCGTGGCCGGCCCTACGACCGCTCCTATCGACGGAATCCGCACCGCCGACCCGTGCCGATCGGCACGACCCAAAGGGATTACCCAGCTTGCCCCGGCCGAGCGAGCGGAGGCCTGCAGGGCCGTCACGAGCGTCCGGCGACGGGATATGGGGAGCCGGAAGCAGGCACACGCCGCGAAAGCCAGACAGGCTGAAGCCTGTCCTACGGCACCCTGGATACCGCTAGAATCTCAAGGTCAGTCCCGGGAGTTTCAAGCCTCATGGCGGTGCGCGGTCCGAGTGCGTGGGTGGTGGCGGCGTTCGCGGCCGTGGCCGGCGCCGCGATCGGCGGCGGGCAGGCGGCGCTCGAGGCGGCGCTGCGGCCGTGGCGGATCGGCGATTTCGCGCCCGGAGCGGCAGCGCCGCCGGCCGAAGCGCCGGTGGCCGACGTGCCCGAGACGCGGCACGAGTTCGGCACGGTCGGCGCCGGGGCCGATGGGAGCCACGAGTTCGTGATCCACAACACCGGCCGAGGGCCGCTCGTGCTCACCCGCGGGGCCACGAGTTGCTCGTGCACGGTGAGCGACTTCGAGTCGCAGGACGGCGGCGATGAACTCGCCCGCAAGGAGGTGCCGCCGGGCGGCTCGACGCGGCTGCGGCTGAAGTGGCGTGGCAAGGGGCCCGGTGGTCCGTTTCGCCAGCAGGCCACCGTGTTCACGAACGATCCCCGCCGACCGGAGATCGCCTTCACGATCGAGGGGATGGTCGTGCCGACGTGGAAGGCGGTGCCTGATTCCATTGCGCTGCCGACGATCGCGACCAACGCCGAGACCCGTGCTGCGGTGAAACTCTTCACATACGGCAAGGAAAAGCCCGTGGTCGAGGAGCTGGCCGCCACCGACCCGCAGACCGCCCAGTCGTTCAGGATTACCTCGTCGCCCTTGGGCGCAGGGGAGATCGCCGCCGAATCGGGAGCCACCGGGGGGCTCATGATCGACGTCGCCGTGAGCCCGGGCCTACCGATCGGATCGCTGCGGCAGACCGTCTCGGCCCGGCTGCGGATTCCCGAGGAGATCACCATCGAAATTCCGGTGCAGGGCACGGTGAGCGGCGCTCTTGCGTTGGCCGGCGGGGCATGGGATTCCTCCCGTCAGGCTCTCCTGCTCGGCACGGTTTCCGGCCGCGCCGGTAGCCGGGCGGAGGTGTTCCTGACCGCGAAAGGGCCTCACGCCGCGGCCGTGAAACCGAAGGTGCGCGAGGTCGTCCCGGAGTCGCTCGGCGTCGAGATCGGTGTCGGCAAACCTGTCGGTGAAAAAGGCATGATCCGCATCCCCATCTCGATCACGATCCCGCCTGGGAGCCCGCCGGCCAACCATCGCTGCTCGGAGCAGGGGCCGGCCGGCAGGATCGTGCTCGACACGGGCCATCCGGAGAACCCATCGTTCACGATCCCGATCTGCGTGGTCATCGGCCCATGAAATCTCCCCGCACATCCATGCTGTGCCTGGCCGCCGCCGTGACGGTGCTCCTCGGCCGCGCCTTGAATTCCAACGCCACGTCGCCTGACCGAGGAGCCGACGTCGCGGCCACGACGGTCGACACGTTCACGCAGCGGAACGGCGCCATCTTCAAGGACTGGCCCGACCCGCAGGCGGTGATCGTGATCACCGGCCAACTCGACGGCTACATCGAGCCCTGCGGCTGCACGGGCAAGGAAAACCAGAAGGGCGGCCTGAGCCGACGGCAAAACTTCCTTCGCGCTCTCGAGGCTGCAGCCTGGCCGGTGCTGGCGGTCGACCTCGGGGGCCAGGTGCGTCGGTTCGGCAGGCAGTCGGAAGTGAAGTTTCAGTCGATCGCCGACGGTCTCAAGCAAATGGGCTACTCGGCCGTCGGCTTCGGACCCGGCGACCTGCGGCTTCCCGCCGAGGAACTCGTCGCCGCCGTGGCACCGGTGGGGGACCAACCGACGCCCTTCGTGAGCGCAAACGTCGGCCTGCTCGGCCTCGACGCGAACATTACGCCCCGGTTTCGCGTCGTCGACGTCGGCGGAGTGCGGATCGGCATCACGGCCGTGCTCGGCGAGAAGCAGGCGGCGGAGATCACCAACGACGCCGTCGAGGTCCGCCCTGCTTCCCAGGCGATCGAGCCGGTCGCCGCGGAACTCCGCAAAGCAGGCTGTGCGCACCAGATCCTTCTGGCCTGGGCCGAGCCCGACGAGACGAAGAAGCTCGCTGCGAAGTTTCCGCAGTTCGACATCGTGGTCACCGCCGGAGGGGCCGACGAGCCGCCCGCCACGCTCCCCGAACTCGCGGGAGGCAAGGCGCGGCTCGTGGAACTCGGCCACAAGGGCATGTTCGCCGTCGCGATCGGGCTGTTCGCCGACAACAAGGCTGCGCTCCGGTCGCAGCGCGTGCCGCTCGATGCCCGGTGGGGCGAGTCGCCCGACATGATCCGGCTCCTGGGCACCTACCAGCGTCAGCTCGAATCGCTCGGCCTCACCGGCCTCGGCCTCGCGCCGATTCGCCATCCCTCCGGCCGTCGCTTCGCCGGCAGCGCCGCCTGCGCCGACTGCCACCAGGAGGCCTACGACGTGTGGGCCGACAGTGGCCACGCCAAGGCGCTGACGACGCTCGAGGAACAGTCGCCGCGGCGGGACGGCGATCCAGAGTGCCTCTCGTGCCACGTGGTCGGCTGGGCGCCGCAGCGCTTCGAGCCATTCGAGGGCGGCTTCGCGAGCATGGCCGCCACGCCGCACCTCGCCCACCAGGGCTGCGAAAACTGCCACGGCCCTGCCGCCGCCCACGCCGCCGTCGAACGGGGCGACGTCCGTGCGAGCACCACCGAACGCGATCGCTTGCGGCAGGAGCTCGTGCTCTCGCTCGACACGCCCGAGGGCAAGCAGAAGGCGGTGAACAACTGCCTCGAGTGCCACGACCTCGACAACAGCCCGCAGTTTGACTTCGACGAATACTGGCCGTCGGTCGAGCACTCGGAAACCAAGACGGCTGCGGCGGGGAAGTGACCGCGGACTGGGACGCGTTGACTTCGGGCTTTTTCGTGCGCCCATGGTGGACAGGCTTGAGCCTGACATGGCCTTAGCGGTGCGCACCGGCTCGGGGTCGCCCCTACCATTTCGCCGGACGCTCGGCTGGTTGAACGCGCGCCGGCTTCGGGGGAGCGGCAAAAGTCTCCTCACTCCGGCCGCCGCGGCCATCGTTCGGGAAGCGTTCGCCGACTCCCCCGAAGCCTCCTCAACTGCAAAAGGGGAGGATCGGGGTTGTCCCCTACCATTGAGACGGCGTATTTGACCAGCGAAGCCATGGATGGCGCAGCGCAGGCAAATCCGAGCGAGCCGTAGCCTGGAGGGCGAAGGCG